>NZ_BDHD01000084.1:0-7843 GCF_054786075.1 Treponema sp. R6D11
TCCTTTGCGTGCGGTTTTATGGTAGGCGTCGCTCCGAGCCACTCAGCCAAATGCCCAAGCAGCGCAAGCCCTGTAAATGCAATTACCGCCATAACAATAAAACCGCTTACAAGCCCTGTTACCGCCATGCGGGAAGCGTCATCGTTCTTTTGCGCGCCCAAAGCCCTCGACATATAATTTCCCGACCCTTGTCCAAAGAAAAAACCCATTGCCTGAATGATAGCCATAAGGGGGAACGCTATGCCGACTGCCCCCACTTGGCTTGTCCCCAAAGAACTGACAAAAAAAGTGTCGGTTACATTGTAGATAGCGGAAATCAACATGATTAAAATACTTGGTCCCGCAAGCTCAAGTACATTCTTTTCCACAGGGTAAGTGGTCATCTTTATAAACTTTTCTGTTTTAACAGGCATAGCATCGTCTGACATACTGATAGTATACGCAAATAACTTAAAGTATACTATCCCGAATACCTTGCCTGTTTTTGAAGATTAAAATATAGTATCAGTATGGCAACTTACATTGAACCTAAGGTTCTTAAAGGGTTTAGAGATTTTCTCCCGCATACGGAAATTGTCCGCCGCGGATTAATCGAAAATATCGAAAACACGTTCCGTTCTTTTGGATTTGTTCCCATTGATACTCCCGCTCTTGAATACGCTGAAATCCTGCTTGGCAAGGGCGGCGGAGAGACGGAAAAACAAATCTACAGGTTCAAAGACAACGGAGAGCGTGATGTCGCCCTTCGTTTTGATTTAACAGTACCCTTTGCCCGTTATGTAGCATTGCATAAAGCGGAGCTTACATTCCCATTTAAACGCTACCATATCGGCAAGGTGTGGCGAGGCGAAAACACGCAAAGGGGACGTTACCGCGAATTTACACAGTGCGATTTTGACATCATAGGCAGCGACAGTGCGCCGGCTGATTTTGAGATTTTATTTTTAATCCGCACTGCCCTATTAAACTTGGGGCTAGACATCACTATTCATGTAAACCACAGGGGGCTTTTTAACCGCTTTCTTTCACACATAGGACAGAGCGAAAAATCAGCCGATATTCTTCGCACTGTCGATAAACTTTCAAAAGTGGGCGCAGATGAAACAAAAAAAACTTTAACAGAGCTTGTAGGCGGAAAAAACGCTGAAAAAATTATTGAATTTATAGGGGCAAAAGGCAGTTTTACGGAAACGCTTAATCGCATAACGGAGCTGTCCGGCGGCAGTTGTCCCGAATCAGAGCGGTTGGCTTCTCTGCATCGGTATATGATTGAAACTTGCGCCTTTGAAGAAACCTCTTACGAAAACAAAAACGCCGACCCATTTGTTCTTGACCCTTCGATAACTCGCGGGCTTGATTACTACACCGGCGTAGTATTTGAAACATTTTTAAACGAACTTCCCGATATTGGCTCAATTTGCTCAGGCGGTCGCTATGACAACCTAGCGGGATTGTATTCCAAAGACAAGGATTCAATCAGCGGTGTCGGCTCGTCAATCGGTCTTGACCGCCTTCTTGCCGCCCTTGAGGTCCTTAACAAATTACCCACGCAAAATAACTGCCGCGTCGCCATAGCCTGCGCGGATTCTGAAAAATCGGGGCAGTATCAGGCGTTGGCGAGAAGATTGCGTCAAGAAGGAATACCCTGCGAAGTTTTTACGGATAAACTCGATCTTGTTAAACAATATATACTCGCCGAAAAAAAGGGACTGCGTTATGTGATAATACCAGGCGACAATCCGCTTAGCGACACAATTACTTTGCGCGATCTTGCGGAAAGGCGCAATGTAGAAATGTCAATCGAAGAGGCTATTTTAAAGGTAAAATAAAGTTTTTACTACCCTATAAATTTCCTGTGCGAATTTTTAACATTTACCTGATTAACCATCGCATAATGCATTGTCGTATCAATTTTAACATGACCAAGAAGGCGTTGAACCTGCTCTATGGGCATTCCTTTGTCAATGGCTCTTGTCGCCAGCGTCCTTCGGAATTTATGAGGGTGAACCTTGTACAAGTCCGCCCGTTTTCCAATCTCGCGAAGGCGCGTTTCTATTCCGCCAATCATCAGCCTGCCGTAGGGCATTGTAAGCGATACAAATAAAGCGGGATTATTGTCCGTGCGGCTGTTCAGATAATCCAAAAGGTGGATTTTTGTTCTTGCGTCAAAATACACAAGCCGCTCATTCCCGCCTTTGCCAAAAACCACACATTCGCGCTCATGGAAATTAATGTCTTCGCGGTTTAACCTTACCAATTCGCCTACGCGCATTCCAGTCGATGTTAATAAATCGATCATTGCCAAATCGCGGATTTCCTCGCATACGTCCCGCAAAAGTTCAAGCCCTTCATCAGATAATGTTTCTTTGATTGTTTTATCTGTTTTAATTTTATGGATTCGCCGCACGGGGCTTTTTAAGATATAATCCTCGTCTTCCAGCCAACTGAAAAAACTGGAAAAAATACGCCGCATATTATCAACGGTTACTTTACTTGAGTTTCGTTCTTTCTGATAATCAGCCAAATAACAGCGAAGATCGTCGGTATTAATTTGGCATACCTGTTTGTTTACGATTTTAAGCATATAACTTATGGTGGAATGGTAGTATTTTAAGGACTTTTCAGAACAACCTTCGATTCTTTTTGCCGCGATAAAAACCGCAAGCAGATCGTCCTCTTTTTTGCCGCGTAAAACAGGCGTTTCCCGCTCTTTTATTTCGTAATTGTAAATTGAGTACGTTAAAACGCGCTGTAATTCCGCTAACTGTTCCACTGTAATAATATCAGCCATACCTGCCAGAATTTCCGTAATGATTTTTTCTCTCATTTTATCCTACCTTTTTATAAAAAGAATGCCTTATTTTCGGCAAAGAATCGTAAAATCGCGATTTATATTTACAATTTTTTTTATTTTTAAAGTTAAAAACATATTTTCTTATAAAAAACACAGTAAAAAACAAAAATGTCCTACTATACATTCCACTAAAACATCGCTATACTGTACTTATGGCGAAAATAAACATGACAAACCCCATTGTCGAAATTGACGGAGATGAGATGACTCGCGTTTTGTGGGCGGTTGTAAAAGACAAATTACTGCTGCCTTTTATCAATCTAAAGACCGAATATTACGATCTTAGCCTTACAAACAGAGATAATACCAACGATGAAATAACAATAAAATCAGCGGAAGCGATAAAAAAGCTGGGCGTAGGGGTAAAATGCGCTACAATTACTGCAAATGAAGCAAGGAAAGAAGAATATAACTTAAAATCCCTGCTCCCAAGCCCCAACGCTACAATCAGGGCAATACTCGACGGGACTGTATTCCGCAAGCCAATATCCGTAAGCCGTATAAAGCCGTCCGTTACCACATGGGAAGCCCCCATTGTTATAGGTCGCCATGCTTACGGCGATATTTACAAAGCAGCTGAAATGGAAATTGACGAGCCAGGCATGGTAGAGTTGGTTTACACAAAAACCGACGGAACAGAACGCCGTATAAAAGTAGCCGATTTTAACGGGAAGGGCGTAGTTCAGGGAGTGCATAACTTTGATGACTCAATTAAGAATTTTGCCCGCGCCTGTTTTATTTACGCAATTTCGGAAAAACTTCCTCTTTGGTTTGCTACAAAAGACACTATTTCCAAAACATACGACGGTCGTTTTAAAGCTATTTTTAATGAAATATACGAAACCGAGTATAAAGAAAAATGCGAAGCCGCCGGCATTGATTATTATTACACATTGATAGACGACGCTGTAGCGCGTGTTATAAAAAGCGAAGGCGGATTTTTGTGGGCGTGCAAAAATTACGACGGCGATGTTCAAAGCGACATGATCGCAAGCGCGACGGGAAGCCTTGCCATGATGACCAGCGTTCTTGTTTCTCCTTCCGGTGTTTTTGAATATGAAGCGGCTCATGGGACTGTTCAACAGCATTACTATCGCTATAAAAAAGGGGAAAAAACAAGCACAAACCCAACCGCGCTTATTTTCGCGTGGAGCGGAGCTCTGGCAAAACGCGCGGAACTTGACAAATTGCCCGATCTTGCGAATTTTGCAAAAAGCCTTGAAGAAGCGGTTATCGGCGCGATAGAAGACGGAATAATGACGGGTGATTTGGCAAAACTTGCCGACCCTCATCCGGATAGAGTTTATAATTCATGGGAATTTATTGACGCCATAGTTGAGCGGTTAAAACATTAAACAACGCTTTAAGTCAAATATGTCTTTAATTTTAACATTACCTCGTTAATGTCTATCGGTTTTCCTACATGGCTGTTCATTCCGGCTTTAGCGCATCTTTCAATATCTTCATTAAATACGTTAGCGGTCATTGCGATTATCGGAACTCCTTTCGCATCGGCATTTTGTTCTTTCTCAAAGGTTCTGATTTGGCGGGTAGCTTCGTAGCCGTCCATTTCGGGCATTTGAATATCCATAAAGATAAGATCATATTTGTAGGGAGTTGCCTTAAACATTCGGACGGCTTCCACGCCGTTTTCCGCGCAGTCTATCTGTAACTGCGTAGGTTCAAGCAGAGTCTGAACAATCTCGCGGTTAATATCCACATCTTCCACCAGAAGTATCCGGTGTCCGGCAAAAATACCAGCAATATTCTCCTGTACTTTTTCTTCCTGTTGTTTGTCCGCGCTCATATTCTTGCCTGTAGTTTCCACACTGCGTTTTATTTGAATATTAAAGACAAATGTTGAACCTTTTCCAACTTCGGAGTCTATCCATATTTCTCCGTTCATCATTTCTACTATACTTTTGCATATAGCAAGCCCCAAACCCGTGCCTCCGTATTTGCGCGTTGTGTTGGACTCCGCCTGCTCAAAAGATTGGAACAGTTTCGCTTGTTGCTCTTGGCTTATACCTATCCCCGTATCGCTTACGCTGATTTGTAAAGTACAAATGCCGTTTTCTTCTTTAAGAAAGCGCGTGTTAAGAGTAATAGAGCCTTTTTCAGGAGTGAATTTAATAGCGTTGCTCAAAAGATTTGTAAGAACTTGAGCAAGTCTTTGATCATCACCTATTAGCATCTTGGGTATATTTTTGTCAACGTGTACAAAGAATTTTTGTTTCTTCTCATTTATACGGAAATTGATAATATTCACTACCTCCTGTAACATCTTTTCAAAATTAAATTCCACAGGAGAAAGATCAAATTTATTGGCTTCAATTTTTGACATATCCAAAATATCGTTGATTATCCCAAGCAAATGGTGTGAAGCTTCTTCTATTTTATCAAAGCAGTAATCTTTACGTTCAATATCTGGAGCGGTTTTTCCTATTGTAACCATACCAATTATTGCATTCATAGGCGTGCGTATCTCGTGGCTCATGTTGGCAAGAAACGCGCTTTTATGCCTGCTTTCTATGTCCGATTTATTTCTGGCGGTATCAAGCTTAATCAATACCATAATCAAAACTGTGGCAAGCGCTATACCAAGCGCGCTTAAAGTTACCGCCATGTATCTTACTTTCTGATAATAGACGCTTCTTATCGCAAAAAAACCCAAATACCAGCCGTTAGGAAGTTTTCGGGCAAAGTAAATAGTTCTCTCCCCTTTCCAATTTACCAACGGAGTCTCTGAAATTGCTCCTTTCTCCAAAAGCTTATCTGACAATACTGAAAAAGGAATTTCAGGATCGGATATTTTCATTCCTAAAAAGTCGGGATTGGAATGAGAAAGCAGAGTTAAATCCTGAGCGGCTAAAAATCCGTAACCGTTTTTTTCATGAAGCGTATCAATAACTTTCTCGCCAATATAGTTAATGTAAACATCAATACAGGTAACGCCCAAATAAACGCCTTTATCATCATAAATATTGCATGAATAAGTTATAACAAGTTCATTTGTTACCACATCTAAGTAAGGCTTTGTTTCCGCAATTTCTCCGTTAGCCGCAATAGCTGCTTTGTACCACGGACGATCCGGCGGCGAATAGTCGTCCGGCAACAATGTATTAAAGTCACTAAAAAAAGCAGGTCCGCCGGGAAATTTTTCAATATAAGCGTAAACACCGTTGATGGACAATCTGCTTTTTTCCATTGAGCTTAAAAAAATTGATATGTTATTGGTGTAATTCATTATCTTGTCAGAACTTTCTCCGTTTATGACCATACTTCGCACGGTTTGCGAAAAAGAACTCAATGTAGCGCGCATTTCCGCAATATCGGTTTCAATTTGGGCTTGTACAAAATCAAGCACACTATCCGTATTGCGTACTAAATTGTCCCTTACAATTCTGTTTACAAAAAAATAACTTAAAAGGATCATCAATACAAATGCGAACCCTGTAAAAAACAACTGAATATACAAGGGATGTTTTGGGAAAATTCTAGGTATCTTAATACGCATAATTTACCCCCCTCTTATTGACTTAAATAACTGTTTAATTTATCCAGAACTTCATCAAGATTCAAAGGTTTACCAACATGACCGTTCATACCCGCCGCGACGCATTTTTCAATGTCTTCTTTAAATACGTTAGCGGTCATTGCAATTATGGGTATTTGCTTGCGCAAATTTCCATAATTGCTTCGAGTTTCACCTTCGGTTAAACTCGAAGCGCTTGAAGCGGAATATAATTCCGCTTCAAGCGCACGAATACGCCGCGTCGCTTCGTAGCCGTCCATTTCTGGCATTTGTACGTCCATAAAAATCAATTCGTATTTATCCGGCGATGCTTTGAATTTACTGACGGCTTCTGTGCCATTTTCAGCGAAGTCTATTTCCAGTTGAGTCGGCTCAAGCAATGCCTGCACTATTTCGCGGTTTATTTCCACGTCTTCCGCAAGAAGTATGCGCCGTCCGGCAAAAAGCCCGTTAATATCGGGTTTTTCTTCTTCTTTCTTTTTTTTATGCTCTACCCCCAGACATTTGTCTATCATATCGGCAACAGTAGACGGGAATAAGGGTTTGGACAGGAAACTGTCAACACCTGCTTGTCTGGCTTTAGCCTCAATAACATTCCACTCGACTGCGGAAATCATTACCGCTACGGAGTGTTCCGAATCGGTAGAATATTCCCTGATTTTTTTTGTCAACTCTATTCCGTCCATGCCGGGCATCTTCCAGTCTATAAAATAAATATTGTAACCGCCTTTTTGCTGTATCATTTTAATCGCTTCTTCTCCACTTTCGGCGGTGTCGCAGTTTACGCCAAGCTGCTGAGTTATGTTTTTAAAATACATTAAAATATCAGAATCGTCATCTATCGCAAGAATACGCAAATTTTCCCGTTTTACGTCGTCCGCAAGGAGCTTTCGTTTTGCTTGGTTGCCTTTCTTTGCCTTTATCGTAAAAGAAAAGACGGAGCCTTTTCCCGGTTCTGAATTAACCCACATTTTTCCGTTCATCATTTCCACAATGTTACGTGAAATAACAAGACCAAGACCGGAACCGCCGAATCTACGCGATGTATCGGCTTCCGCCTGTTGAAACGACTTAAATAGATTTTTCTGCTGTTCTTCGCTGATGCCAATACCAGAATCGCCTACGTCAATCTGTATGGTACAAATATCGTTTTCTTCTCCTAAAAACGTTGTGTTAAGACTGACGAAACCTTTTTCCGGCGTAAATTTTACCGCGTTTCCTATAAGATTGGTAATAACTTGAGCAAGCCGCTGGTCGTCCGCGATGATAGTTTCGGGAATATTGTTGTCTATATGCACGGTAAATTTTTGCTTCTTTTCTTCCACGCGGAAATTTATTACATCTACAACCCGTTGGAGCATCTTTTCAAAATGGAACTCAATAAAAGAAAGTTCAAACTTATTAGCTTCAATTTTGGACATATCCAGAATATCGTTAATTACACCTAATAAGTG
>NZ_BDHD01000085.1:0-7841 GCF_054786075.1 Treponema sp. R6D11
CGGTGTTTTCCGACCAGCGTCCAACTGGAACAAAGGTAACGTCGATGTTAAGATCTTTCTTTACCTTTTCCTTAATCCAGTTCGTCCACGCGTTATTATGCGCGGGCGTTCTTCCGCCATCCGAACCGCGGTCAAATACTTCCACGGTAAGTTTTCCCGTTACGGGAAGTGCGGCCTGCGCGAAAACAAACGATGATGCGATTAACAACGCGGCCAAAGCTAATACGATTCTTTTCATTTTTTCCTCCAAAAAATAAAATATTTGATTTATGTCTATATTACTCCTTATGAGCATTATAGGCAATAATCCATAAATTTAACCCTTTACCGCTCCAATGGTTACACCTTTAATAAAGTAACGCTGGAGCCACGGGTATATTATAAGGATAGGAACGGTCGCGAACATAATTGCCGCCGCCTTAATAGCGTCGGAAGCCCTAGGCACGTTGCCCGAAACCATTTCTACCGTTGTTACGTCGATAGACGTAGTGTTTTGAATTAACTGCCAAAGTTTTAATTGGATGGGAACCCATTGCGGCGCCGATTTTATGTATAACAGCGCGTCGGAAAACCCGTTCCAGCGGCCTACGGCGTAGAAAAGGGCGAGGGTAGCCAATACCGGCGCGGACAGCGGAAGGTAAATCCGTATCAATACCGTAAACGGATTCGCGCCGTCCAATTCCGCGGATTCGCGCAAACTGTCCGGGATTCCAAAGAAGAAACTACGAAGGATTATCATATTAAACACCGAAAGGCAGTTGGGGATAATCAGGACCAAGGGATTGTCAAGAAGCCCCATGTTTTTCATCAATATGTAGTTTGGTATTGTTCCGGCGCTGAAATACATCGTAAATATAATTATGGTATTTATTAACATCTTTCCTTTTAGATTATCATAAGTAAGCGGATAAGCGCACAGTATGGTCATTGTAAGGGAAACTAATGTGCAGATAACGGTAAGAATAGCCGTCCACCACATCGATCTTGTAAACGCGGGATCCATAAAAACGTATCTGTACGATTCCATCGTTATTCCGTATTTAAATTTGTTTTTTACGGCTTCCCTTTGGGCGACCCATTCGCTGTATTCCTCGTCGCTTTGCTCGTCGTTCTGCGAGCTAGAGCCGGCCGAATAATCATAAGACGAATCTTCGTCTTCGCCATAAACGTACTCTTCCGCGTCCTCATAAACATATTCTTCTGCGTCCTCGTAAACGTATTCTTCCGCGTCTTCATAAACATATTCTTCGGCGTCTTCATAAACGTACTCTTCATAATCATCATCGTAAGAAAAGGCGGTTTCTTCGCTATCAGTCCATGCGTAATTTTCCGGTTCAACAGCCGACGCGTTTTCCTTGTTAATGACAGGTAGAAAAGACACCTTGCCGTTTATAACAGCGTCGGAACTGCTTAAAGATTGCGCAAGAAGGTTAATCATAGGTAAAATACAAAGCAATATTACGACCACGCATATTAAGAAAACTACTAAATCGCCGGTGCTGGATCCTTTTTTCTTGATGCTCATACAACCCCTACCAAATTCCCCGTTCGCCGAATTTCTTCGCGAAAGAGTTGGCGGCGACAAGGAAAATTACGCAAATGACGGATTGGAATAATCCGACCGCGGCGGTTAATGAAAACTGGTTTGACAAGATACCGACGCGGTATACAAGGGTGGAAAGAACGTCGGCTACATCCCTTACCACGCGGTTTGCCATAGTATAGGGACGGTCAAATTCGCTTCCTAAAATACGCCCGATGTTCATTATTAATAGGACTACGATGGTCGATCTGATTCCCGGCAGGGTAATATGCCACAATTTCCGCCAACGGCCCGCGCCGTCAACTTCCGCGGCTTCGTATAATTCAGGGTTGATTCCGGTAATAGCGGCGAGGTATATAATCGTTCCCCAGCCCATTTCCTTCCAAACTCCGAAAACTATGTAAGTCATAACCCATCTTCCGCCGTTCATTAAAAAGTCGATGGGCTTCATGCCGAAATGTTCGGCTATGAACACGTTAATTACGCCGTTTGTCGGCGCCAAAAGCCTTGTGGCTATGCTCGAGACTATGATCCATGATATGAAGTGCGGAAGATAGATGATGGTTTGTGTTAATTTTTTGAAGGTTTTAAAAACAAGTTCGTTTAAGATAAGCGCGAGGATGATAGGAGCCGGAAAACCTACTATTAAATCCAGTAAATTAAGCGTGATGGTATTGCGCATCGCAAGCCAAAAATCGCTTCTGTTAAAAGCCTGTTTAAACCACTGAAAGCCAACCCAAGGGGAGCCTTTGGACCAAACACCTTGGAATATATTGTAATCCTTAAAGGCGATTACGATGTTTGTCATGGGAATGTACCTGAAAATTATGAAAAACGAAATTGGAAGGAGAAGCATAAGATAAAGAACCCATGTGCGCTTTATATAACTGTAAAAATCGGCTTTTAATATATTGGGTTTTACCATGTAATGATTTCCATTTCCTTTAATAAATTTGCCGTAACTCATCTATTCTATATTGAATAATAAACATTGTCAATATATAAAAAACGGCCCAAAAACCGCTTTTTTATTGGTTTTGAGCCTTAAAATATCCGGTTTTCAAGTACCCCTACGGTTTATTAATTTTCAACAGCGGAATAATTGGCGCGGTAAGCTCAATCGAAGCGGGAAAATCCTTGCGTTCAAGAAGCACGGCTTCCCCGTCCATCTGCGCGAGCAGGGGATACATCGCGGAAAATTCCACTTTGCGGGCGGTAAACAGCATGGATTCAGGCTTGTTGATATGCTCGCCCGTTCTAAAAAGGCCTTTCAGCGCGATTTTTCGAAACATGGACATTTGCCTGACGGCGCATACGTTACGGTCGTCGGGAAGGATTTTATTGCCCGACCCATAAGTGCGATGCCCCGACGCGCCTACCGCAATGAGCAGTAATTTTTCGCGGAAAGAATTAATTTCCTTGCCTTTTTCGTTGAACACTTTTACGTCCAAATAATCGACTTTATAAATCCTGTCGTAGAAAAGCGCGGCGATGTCCACCCAAAGTTTGTATGAATCGCCTGGAAGCCCCACCTTCATCTTGTTGGTCATGTGTGTAACAAAAGCGTCAAGTCCCGCCGAAAGAATGTTAAACGCAAGAAACGGCCCTTTCGCGCGCGCCGGTCCGTCTTGCGCCGTAACAAGGCGAAGAGCCGGCGAATACTCCACTTTTACCGGTTTTATCAATAGGTCAAGCGCGCCTTCCAACTCTGGCGCGTCCGCTCCGTCGTTGCCCGTTCCAAGGGGCAGGCGTACAACCGCCGCTGAAGAACGGAATTGTGGCGGCGCGTCGTGGAGCGCGGAAAGAACTTCCCAACTTGTTCCGTCGCCGCCCGCGCAGATTATCAACTGAAAAGGCGGACTGCTCTCCTTCGACGCCATAAAGTTGTCAATTACGGCTTTGGTTATCTCTCCCGCGTGCCCTGATTTTCCCGTCAGAACCGCGCCGCAATCGGGAAGCGAACCCGCGCCTATTTTCCCGTTTTTGGCGATAACGGAAGGTTTTACGTCGCGGCGAAGCGTATTTGCCTGCGCCTTTTGGCGGTACTCTTCCATAACGGCGCTGTGTTTTTTCCATCTTTTGCGGATGGTAAACCCGCCCGACACGGGATTCACGATAATCGTGTACTCCACCCTACGCCCCGCGGCCACTTTGGTATGGAGGCATATCTCGGCAAGCGTCTTGGTAAATGACTCTATTTCCATACCCTATTGTGTACCAAGAACTGGGAATTTTCAACAAAAATTATTTCTTGTATTCCAAAAATAGCTCTTTATACAAATCCGCATTCTTTGGGTTTGGATCATATGTTTTATCGGTTTTTACCATTACGGAAGAGGCTTCGGTTAAGGACGCGTACTTGCCCTTAAAGCACGAGCCTGTAATCGCGAGGCCCAACAGCTCGGTTTCCTTTTGCATGGGAGAAAGCACCTGCTTTCCGGTTATATCGGCCTTTATCTGATTAATGCTATCTATGCCGGAAAGACGGCCTGTTACGCGCAAATTCTCGACGTGGACGCCGTTTGTTTCCATAACGCCGATTACGTCCCTGATGGCGAAGGCGATTCCCTCAAGTACGGAATTGGCGAACTCGGCCCTTCCACTAGAAAGGCCTATGCCGCGCCACAGGGCGCGCGCGTTGGGATTCCAGACGGGGGCGCGCTCTCCCGCTAGATACGGGACAAAGACAAGGCCGCCGGAGCCGGCTTTGCTCTGACGCGCGAGGGCAAAAAAATCGTCGAAACTTTCAAGCCCCATAAAATTTTTGCACCATTCTATCGCCTTGCCGGTGGTATTTATCGTGCCGGATAAATTCCAATACGGCTTTACCGGGTGGCCGTAAGACATTAACCGCTTGTCCAGAACCCTGTCTTTAGTGCAAAGATTTATCCCGCCGGAAGAGCCGGTGCGGTCGCACGCATGGGAAGGTTTGACCACTCCGCTGCCGGTAATCGCGGAGAAAAAATCAGGCCCGTCCGTTATTACGGGAATATTTTTAGGAAGGGCGAAATATTCGGAAGCTAAAGGCGTAATTTTCCCGAACGCGTCTCCGGGACTTATAAAAGGGGGAAATTTTGCCGCGTCCAAGTCCAATTTTTCAAGGACGGAATCGTCCCAAAACCAGCGGTCAAAGCCTTCAGACGGGAAAACCGTGCAGGCGGAGCCGGTCAGCGCGTACGCGAGATATTCGGGAACGCCGAGAAATGTTTTTGTTTTTTGATATAGTTGGGCTTCCTCGTTCTTTATCTTCAGTATTTTAGGAAGGAAAAAACAGGCGTCTACAAAACCGTCCATTACGGCGGATACTTCTTCCTGGTACTTTACCGCGCTTCGATCCAGCCAAAACCTCGTCTTGTCAGCCGGAACTTCCAACCCGCCGCTTCCTATCTTCGGCTCGCCCAAAACCGGCACAAGGCTTGGCCCGTTCCCGCTTATGACGACAGCTTCGACTTTCGCGGTATTCCCTAATTTCAAACAGCAGTCCTTAAACGCCTTTATCCACTGGGAACAGTCCGCGTTAGCGTCAACTGAAAGGGGAAAAGACGCGAAAGACAGGCGGTTTCCGTCATAATCAAAAATTGCGGATTTAAGGCTGGAAGTCCCTATGTCGGCCGTAAGCAGCATGTTAATCCCCCCTTATAAAAAATAATTCACTTATTTTATGATCTTTTGCAAGACCTTTCTGCTCGAATTTTGTTTTGGGCCGCCAGCTTTGCGGTTCGGCGAAACCGTTATAGGCGTTTTTCAGCGAAGGACAGGAAGAAAGCGCGTCAAGGGCGCAGACGGCGTAATCTTCCCAATCGGTCACCATGTACAAATAGCCGCCGGGTTTAAGGCGGCAGGCGAGCGTATGGGTAAAAGGATTTTGAATAAGTCTGCGCTTGTTGTGCCTTTTTTTCGGCCAGGGATCGGGAAAAAAGACGTGTATCGCGTCAAGTGAATTTTCTGGAATCATTTTTTCAGCTACCGCCGCCGCGTCGTATTCGATAATCCTGATATTTGCAAGGGAACGCTTTTCAATTTCCCATAACAGTTTCCCTATGCCGGGACGATGAACCTCCACGCCCAAATAATTTTTCTCGGGGTGTGTTTGGGCGATTTGGGCTGTGGCAAGACCAGAACCAAAACCGATTTCAAGGGTAACGCCAGCGGAGTTCCCGAATATGCCGGGAAAATCAAGCTTGTCTTCGGAAAAAGGAATTATATATTTTTCAGATAACAAACCGTAGGCTTTTTTTGCGCGTCCGTAAAATGGCCTTTTCTTATCACAAAACTTTTAAGCATTATTTGACGGGAATTACGTTTGTAAAGGCGCTATAATAATACGCGGGATCGTCCGCCCAAAGCGCGGCTGTCGCGGCCGCCTGCGGAAGGTTTAACTGGGAAACGGAGCCGGATAAAGACTGCAAATCTACGGTAGAGATATAATTTCCCGCCTTGTCATAACAGACCAGACGGTTGCTCGGCCATTCGGATTTAACCGTATACATTCCGTTTTCAATTTGAAACACGGGGAAAGGATGGGAAACAGTAGCGTCGTAAGTGAATGTACGCTCCCCTTTTTCGCCGCCCTTGTTTACCAGCACGGCGCGGTATACGCCCCGTGGAAGGGATCCTTCCTGAATCGTAATGCTTCTGGAGCCTATCCACGTCTTGTTATCCTGTACAAAACTGACCCATTCGTCGTTTCTAATTTTCCATCGAAGCTGTTCTTTGTCGTTATACAGGTACAACTCGTCAAGGTTTTCAAGCCCGTCCTCGTCTTCGGCTATGACAAAAAACGAAAAATGCTCGACCGGCCCGGATTCCCCTTCGTAAAGCACCAGATTGATAAAACCGTAGGAAATTTCAGGTTGTGATGTGGAACAGGAGGCAAATAGAACGAAAAAAACCGCAAATACGGCGGAAAAAACGGCTAATTTTACGGTTTTACTTATAAAATTCATATCTTACCTATATTATAAGCCGAATTTCCCGGAATGTCTATGTCCGCGTGAACCGCGCTATTGACGAAAATTCGCGATTTTTATATATTTTATTCAATTAAAGTTAATAACTACGGAGGATTAAAATGAAGGTAAAACCTTTGGCGGACAGGGTAATGGTCAAACTGGAAAAGAATGAGGCAAAAACGGCCGGAGGAATTATTATTCCAGACACAGCCCAGGAAAAAACCCAGCAGGGTGTAGTTGTAGAAACGGGGCCGGGGACGGAAAAAGATCCTGTCCTTGTTAAAGCCGGCCAGAAAGTCATGTACGACAAATACGCCGGATCTCAGGTGAAAATAGACGGAGAGGAACATCTTATCCTCAGAATGTCAGACATTATCGCGGTTATCGAGTAACTTTAACCTTTCGTGTGGTTAGTGTGTTTCGTGGTAAATTTTCTTCTTATTTATTTTTAATCGCGCTAATCTCTCTCTATCTCTCATCATGTTCAAAACTTGGATACGGGGTCTTGCTGTGGTCTACGGAAGACCCCGTCATTTTATCTGGAACCATACTGCCTGTTTACATCAAATCGAACATTGACAAGGTGTGGGTCGTAGGCGTTCCGGAAGCGAGCAGGATTGACAAAAAAAGCAACAAGATCGAAATACCCCTTGCCCAGCTTTATTTCGCGGGAAGCAAGAAAAAGTCGAAAGCCATTGCCGCGCAATTCGCATATTACGCGCCAATCTCCGCCGAGAATTTACAGGACGGGCTTCCCACCCGCGACACCCCCGACAACAGCGCGCGGCGCGTATACAAGTTACGGACGGGGGAAATAATCAAAGTTCTGGACAAGGTTGACGGTATCCCGCCGATAAGCATGACGGGGGATCCGTTGCCGGGCGACTGGTTCAAAGTGCTAACTCAAAACGGCATTACGGGTTACTGCTTTTCTTTCAGGTTAAAAGTTTTTAACCATTATGAAGGGCCGGTTCAGGCCGTCAGAGGCACGCGGGTTGAAGCGGCGCCCGATCCCGATCTCGACATGGTCCTATCAAAAAAATGGTCGCCCGATTCTTATCTGCAGATGATAAACGCCCAGCGGATAAACATAAACGAACTGGAAAAAAATTACCGCTTTGATCCCGGGCAGGATACCGGCATTGCCAGAATTATTTTGCCGGACATGGAAAAAGAGTTTGTCTACGAAGGGATAATTCCGGACGGGGAACGCTCGTGGCTTTTTGAAGGAACCGTCCTGCAGATGAGTCTTCGCACGAATAATTCCCTAGCCGTCCAATTTATGGAAAGCACGGGTTTAAAGCGCACCCTCCTGTTTGTCGCCCTCACCGCCGACGTGGAAGACC
>NZ_BDHD01000086.1:0-7761 GCF_054786075.1 Treponema sp. R6D11
CCGGCCCTGAAGTTACGGTTCTCGCGTTTACGGACGGAAAAACCGTAGTCCCGATGGTTTCTTCGATGGACCACAAACGCGCCTTTGACGATAATATAGGCCCTAACACGGGCGGCATGGGCGTAATAGCGCCTAATCCCCATTACACGGACAAGATCGCCAAAATATGCGAAAAAACCATTTTCACGCCCACCATACGCGCCATGCGGGAAGAGGGCTGTCCTTTCAAGGGCTGTCTGTACTTCGGGCTTATGCTGACGGCGAAAGTCCCCGTCGTAATCGAGTACAACTGCCGCTTCGGCGATCCTGAAGCTCAGGCGGTTTTGCCCCTGTTGGAAACAAGTCTTTTGGAAATAATGGAAGCCGTAACCGACGAAAGGCTTTCCGAAATAGACATCCGCTGGAAAAACGACCACTGCGCCTGCGTAATACTGGCAAGCGGCGGCTATCCGCTTTCTTACAAGACCGGTTTCCCCATTTCAGGGCTTGCCGAAGCCGAAAACTCAGGGGCCGTCGTCTACCACGCGGGAACCGAACGCAGGGGAGAAAACCAAGGCTCGTTTTACACTTCCGGCGGCAGGGTTCTAGGCGTAACCGCCATTGCCCCAACGCTAGAAAACGCCCTCAAAAAGGCGTATAAAGCGGTCGATTTTATCAATTTTGAGGGAATTCATTACAGAAAAGACATCGGAAAGTACTAAAATACCCCGCTTAGGGTTTACTTATTTTGATTTATAGATAATAATTATATCATAAGGGTATTTATTTGTATGAAACGTAATATATTCTTTCTTCTCATCTGTTTTCTCATTTTTTCGGCCGCGGTGTACGGTCAGGAATACGACTCCCAGGCGTTAAGATTTTTAAAAAGCGGCGTACAAAACCTTATGAACGGCAATTTCAACAAGGCTATCGAAGACTGTAATAGGGTAATAAGAATCGATCCCGATTCCGCGTTAACATACGTCATTCGCGCGCGCGCGTATTTTGAATTAGGGGACATGGACAGGGCGATAGCGGACAGCACGCAGGCGATAAAACGAGACAAGGAAAACATAGGGGCGTATTCAATCAGGGGAAACGCTTACGGTAAAAAAGGCGACCTTGACAGGGCGATTGCCGACTGGAAGGCGATACTAAAAATAAATCCGGATTATGACGACGCTAAGTTGAATATCGAAAAGGCGAGTTTACAGCGGGGTTTTTAATGTATGGCAAATATTCCTTTTTACGCCGCCGGGTTAAATTTTTCCTGTAAACGCTGTTCGTCATGTTGCAGGCATGAATCCGGTTTTGTATTTCTTTCAAAAAAAGACCTTGAAAAACTTACGTTACAGACAAAGATGGACAGTGAAACTTTTATCGCCGCTTATTGCCGGTGGGTAAACGACTGGAACGGCAAACAGGTTTTATCGTTAAGGGAAAAACAAAACAAGGATTGTATTTTTTGGGAATCGGGCTGTAAGATATATGACGCGCGTCCCGTCCAATGCGTTACGTTTCCGTTTTGGGAATCCGTCATTTCATCCGAGTATAATTGGAAAATGGCGGCTTCAGGTTGTCCCGGAATTAATACCGGGGAACTTCACGACGGCGAAAAAATCGCGCGGTATTTGCAGTTGCGCGCGTCCGAACCAGTCGTAAACAGGGGGAAAGAATAATGAATGTCCGTTTTTGGGGAGTTCGCGGTTCTCTTCCCGCCCCGATAACCCCCGACCGCGTTAAAAGCAAAATCTCCGCGATTATAGAGCAGATAACTCCTGAAGACATTGTAAACGCCGAAACAAGGGAACGTTTCCTGGCGGAACTTCCCCCTTGGCTTTTTGGAACCGTCGGAGGAAACAGCCCCTGCGTATCGGTAGACTTCGGTGACCCGAAAGAATGTATCGTTTTTGACTGCGGGTCAGGTCTTCGCGAATTAGGAGTGTATCAAATAAAAGAAAACAGGAACACCACGCAATATTACATCTTTCTTTCGCACTTTCACTGGGACCACTTACAGGGACTGCCGTTTTTCGGGCCGGGTTACAACCCGTCGTGCGCGATGCATTTTTATTCCCCTTTCGCGAACATAGAAAAGGTAATTAGCGGGCAGATGGTAAGCCCGTATTTTCCCATCGGGCTTGAAGCGATGGGCGCGAGAAAAACGTTTAACCAGCTTACGGACAAGATAAAAGTAGCGGGGCGCGCCGTAAGTTTCAAGAAAATGAACCACCCCGGCGGTTCTTACGCGTACTGCGTAAGCGACAACGGCAAGCGGATAATTTATTCCACGGATACGGAGCTTACTTCCGACGATTTTCAAAAGACGGAAGAAAACACGACTTTTTTCAAAGACGCGGACATGATTATTATCGACTGCCAGTATACGTTAGGCGAAGCCATTGAAAAATACAACTGGGGGCACAGCGCGTTCAGTCTTGCGGTAGACTTCGCGGCCAACTGGGGAATAAAGCACATGGTCATGTTCCACCACGATCCTTCTTACGACGATCACAAGCTTTACGGAATATTACAGTCCGCAAGGTGGTATCTGGAAAGAATGAATATAAAGGGAATTGAACTGACCCTTGCCTACGAAGGTTTGGAAATATCCCTGTAAAATATGCAAAGGCCAGAATCTGAAAAGAAAAAACGAAAAACATTTTCACGGTTGCTGGTAACAATTACCGTAATTATCGCCTGTATTCTCTTTATAGTTCCGGTTCTTCTTGGAACTTTTATGTATTTTAACGCGCCCGTATCTCCAAAGTCAGAAAGTATAGTTTCCGAACTCCGTTTTTCACCGCCCGAAGGAATAACAAAAGAGGGAGAGGGCGTCTATTACGTTGAAGTGCGCAAGGGGGAAAGCGCCCAATCGGTAGGAAGAAGGCTTGAAAGGGCGGGGCTTATCAAGAACAGGTATTTTTGGAATTTGATCTGCAAGTTTAACAAAGGGCAGGTTAAAATTGGAACATACCGGCTGGAAATTCCCGCGAGCCAAATCGCCATTCACAGGATTCTTGTTTTAGGCAAACAAATCTTATACAGGGTTACGATTCCTGAAGGCGTAACGCTTAAAAAAACAGCTCCGATTCTTGAAGAGGCCGGCATTTGTTCCGCGAATGATTTTCTAGAGGCCGCGAAAGATCCGTCCATTCTCGCGCGTTACGGGATACCCAACGCGACAATGGAAGGCTATCTTTTCCCGGACACGTACCTTTTCCCTTCCGAATATCCGGCCAACAAGGTTATCATCGCTATGGCGGATAACTTTTTTTCTAAAATAAAGCAAATTTACCCTTCTTTTACGGCAATGGGCGTTAAAGAATTAAACGATAAAGTGATACTCGCGTCCATCGTTGAACGCGAATACAGGGTGGAAAGCGAAGCCCCGCTTATGGCCGGCGTTTTTTATAACCGCCTTAAAATCGGCATGGCGATCCAATCGTGCGCCACCGTCGAATATATAATTACGGAAATAGAGGACAAGCCCCATCCTTCCGTCCTTTACAACAGGGACCTTGAAATAAGAAGCCCCTACAACACCTACCTTGTCCCCGGCCTTCCTCCCGGCCCCATATCCGCACCCGGGGAAATCGCGCTTAAAGCGGCGTTCTTTCCGGAAAAATCGGATTACTTTTATTTCCGCCTGGAAGATAAAAAAACAGGCAGGCATTATTTTTCCGCCACGTTAGACGAACATATAAAAGCCGGCCAGCTTGTGCCCAAAGGCCGCCTGTAAAAGGAAGCGTAATGGCGTTAATATCAAAAACGACGATTCAGGAAGTGAATAACCGCATGGACGCCATATCCGTAGTGGGCGATTATGTCAGTCTTGAAAAGAAAAGCGGGCGCTGGTGGGGCAGGTGCCCCTTTCACGCCGGCGGCCAGGAAAAAACGCCTTCCTTTACGGTAGATCCAGACAAGAAAATTTACCATTGTTTCGGCTGTAACGCGGGCGGCAGCGTCATAAACTTTATAATGGAAATGGAAAAAATCTCCTTTCCAGAGGCGGTTAAGACAATCGCCCGCAAGACGGGAATTGAGATTATCTATGAAGAGGGAAGCGGGCAGGAAGAACAGGACAATTCGCAGAAAGAGGAACTGTATGAATTGTACCGTAGAACCACCCTTACCTTCACTCATTTTTTACTTGAAAAGCCGGAAGGGAGCAACGCCTTAAACTACATAAAAACAAGGGGCATATCGCAGGAAATGATAGATCTATTTAAGCTTGGCTTTTCACCGCAAGACCGTTATTTTTTGCATAAATTTTTACTTTCAAAAGGCTATTCGGAAGGTTTCCTTGAAAAAACGGGATTGTTCTCCTCGCACCATAAAAATATGCCGCTTTATACGGGAAGGCTCATGTTCCCCATAGCGGACAGGCAGGGCAGGATAGTCGCTTTCGGCGGCAGGGCAATGCCCGGCGTCCTTCAAAGCGACGGCAAAGAGCCGCCAAAGTACATAAATTCCCCGGAAACTGAAATCTACAAAAAGGGGCAGACCCTGTACGCCTTGGATTTGGCCCTGCCTGAAATAAGGAAATCAAAGGCGGTTTACGTCGCCGAAGGGTACATGGACGTTATAGCCCTTCATCAGGCGGGCATTTCGAACGCCGTCGCCCCCCTTGGAACCGCTTTTACCGAGGAACAGGCATCCCTTTTGCGCCGTTGGGCGGATAAAATAGTCCTTGTTTTTGACACCGACACGGCGGGCGAGAAGGCGGCTTATAAAGCCATTATCACCTGTCGTAAAATCGGGTTTAACTGCGCTCTCGCTTCCATGCGAAAGGGGCTGGAAAACGAGGTTGGGCAGGCGGATTCGGAAAATTTTAAGGATCCGGCCGATATTTTACAAAAATTCGGCCCAAATATATTGAAAAAAGTTATTAATTGTACTATAAATGACTTTGAGTACCTTATCTTGCGAAGCGGCTTACAGTATAAGGCGCAAGGCGGCGGAATTAACCGCTCTGCGGAATATATGTTTCCGTATTTGGACGCGCTTGAAACTGAAGTGGAGCGGGATAACGGTATTACACTTGTCGCGGACGCTTTCAGAATAGAGCGTGCCGCGGTTCAAGATGATTTTCGCAGTTGGAAGGCGAAGAGACATTCGCAAAAGGTCCATGATAAGGCGAAACAAACCGATGTTTTGCGGGACGAAAAATTAAGCTGGAATGTCGAACTTTATATGCTTACCGCTGTGGCTTTCAATATGGCGCTGTATAAGGAATTACGTGCGTCGCTGGAAATTAAGGAGATTAATGATCCTGCCGCAAAAGAACTGTTTGTCGCAATGGAAGAATGTTTTATCCATGAGGAGAGCGATATTAATTCTCTTCTTTCAAGGATTAAAAACGAACAGCTTAAAAAGTTCATTACCGACAAAGGTTCAACGCAGGAATTCAACTCAAGTTCAATAAGACAACTTTTGGAGGACGGAATAAAAAAAATAAAAATTAGAAAACTCCTTGATAGAGTTGTCGAAATCGAATCCCAGATGAGGGAAAGCGAACGTTCCGGAGCGGAAATTGACCTTGACGAACTGCTTGCGGAAAAAATGGAAATCGATTCCCAAATTAGAAAACTGGAAGGAAGATAATTAATGTTAAATTTTGCAAAGATGATTCATAAAAAAAGCTCCCCTTTAATCAGGCATTTTACAAAAAAAAATCTCGCATAAAATTCCATTAAAAAAACAGGCGGAAAATGAAACGGATAAAGTTACTGTTAACGTAGCGGACGCCGCGACGCTCGCGATTTATGATTCCGCGGTCGCCAAACTGCTTGAATACGCGAAAGAAAGATGTAATATTGCGTGGTGTTCCTGTTTTCTTTTATTTGATACACTCCTAATTCGCGAAGACCTGACCCGCAGTCAAAAACGATACATTCTTTCGGGTCACCGAAGTCTACCGATACGCAGGGGCTGTTTCCTCCGACGGTTCCAAAAAGCCAAGGGGGAAGTTCCGCCAGGAAACGTTCCCTTGTTTCGGCGTTTACAATGTCTTCAGGAGTTATCTGCTCTATAATCGCGGAGATTTTGCTTTTAACGCGGTCGGGGGTTATCGGGGCGGGAAGAGAACCGCGAACTCCCCAAAAACGGACATTCATTATTCTTTCCCCCTGTTTACGACTGGTTCGGACGCGCGCAACTGCAAATACCGCGCGATTTTTTCGCCGTCGTGAAGTTCCCCGGTATTAATTCCGGGACAACCTGAAGCCGCCATTTTCCAATTATACTCGGATGAAATGACGGATTCCCAAAACGGAAACGTAACGCATTGGACGGGACGCGCGTCATATATCTTACAGCCCGATTCCCAAAAAATACAATCCTTGTTTTGTTTTTCCCTTAACGATAAAACCTGTTTGCCGTTCCAGTCGTTTACCCACCGGCAATAAGCGGCGATAAAAGTTTCACTGTCCATCTTTGTCTGTAACGTAAGTTTTTCAAGGTCTTTTTTTGAAAGAAATACAAAACCGGATTCATGCCTGCAACATGACGAACAGCGTTTACAGGAAAAATTTAACCCGGCGGCGTAAAAAGGAATATTTGCCATACATTAAAAACCCCGCTGTAAACTCGCCTTTTCGATATTCAACTTAGCGTCGTCATAATCCGGATTTATTTTTAGTATCGCCTTCCAGTCGGCAATCGCCCTGTCAAGGTCGCCTTTTTTACCGTAAGCGTTTCCCCTGATTGAATACGCCCCTATGTTTTCCTTGTCTCGTTTTATCGCCTGCGTGCTGTCCGCTATCGCCCTGTCCATGTCCCCTAATTCAAAATACGCGCGCGCGCGAATGACGTATGTTAACGCGGAATCGGGATCGATTCTTATTACCCTATTACAGTCTTCGATAGCCTTGTTGAAATTGCCGTTCATAAGGTTTTGTACGCCGCTTTTTAAAAATCTTAACGCCTGGGAGTCGTATTCCTGACCGTACACCGCGGCCGAAAAAATGAGAAAACAGATGAGAAGAAAGAATATATTACGTTTCATACAAATAAATACCCTTATGATATAATTATTATCTATAAATCAAAATAAGTAAACCCTAAGCGGGGTATTTTAGTACTTTCCGATGTCTTTTCTGTAATGAATTCCCTCAAAATTGATAAAATCGACCGCTTTATACGCCTTTTTGAGGGCGTTTTCTAGCGTTGGGGCAATGGCGGTTACGCCTAGAACCCTGCCGCCGGAAGTGTAAAACGAGCCTTGGTTTTCTCCCCTGCGTTCGGTTCCCGCGTGGTAGACGACGGCCCCTGAGTTTTCGGCTTCGGCAAGCCCTGAAATGGGGAAACCGGTCTTGTAAGAAAGCGGATAGCCGCCGCTTGCCAGTATTACGCAGGCGCAGTGGTCGTTTTTCCAGCGGATGTCTATTTCGGAAAGCCTTTCGTCGGTTACGGCTTCCATTATTTCCAAAAGACTTGTTTCCAACAGGGGCAAAACCGCCTGAGCTTCAGGATCGCCGAAGCGGCAGTTGTACTCGATTACGACGGGGACTTTCGCCGTCAGCATAAGCCCGAAGTACAGACAGCCCTTGAAAGGACAGCCCTCTTCCCGCATGGCGCGTATGGTGGGCGTGAAAATGGTTTTTTCGCATATTTTGGCGATCTTGTCCGTGTAATGGGGATTAGGCGCTATTACGCCCATGCCGCCCGTGTTAGGGCCTATATTATCGTCAAAGGCGCGTTTGTGGTCCATCGAAGAAACCATCGGGACTACGGTTTTTCCGTCCGTAAACGCGAGAACCGTAACTTCAGGGCCGG
>NZ_BDHD01000087.1:0-7693 GCF_054786075.1 Treponema sp. R6D11
GGCGGGGACAGGCGTTTATAAATCCGAGGTTGTAAAAAATTCAGGCAATTATCTTGCTATTGCGCGTCCTGTAAATGCCAGTATGAAAGATTCCATGGAATGGTACGGGCTTAAAATATCCGTTTATTTTTGGCGCGAAGACGACGCTGGATACGTCTTTGATTCCGAAGTAGTAGACGAGGTTTTTTCTAAAGGTATTTCTTCATTAAAAATAGAGCATAACGATTCGCTTTTCAGAACGCAAAAAAGAAAATCCATGCGTGTTAAATTTCAAAAGCCGGCATTTTTGTATCTTGTCAATGATAATGATAATCCGCACAGGCTGGAGAAATCGGCGGGATTAAGAGTAATGCTGGAAGATATTTCCGATTCAGGATGCGCCTTTAAAGTATTGGGACAGGTTACCGTAGGACTGCGTTTAAAAGTGCAATTTTTACTGGAAAAAATTCCTGTCTGCATTCCCGGTACAGTGCGCTCTGTAGATTATTATCGTGATATTAATACAACGATTGTACACATGGAAGCAGACCCGCTTCCTATCGGAACCAGAAATTATCTTTTATGCGAAGTCTTTAACTTACTTCCCGAAGAAGACGAAGACGAGCTTCCATTCCGCGTATTGGAAGATGAAGCAAATGTTATGACAGAGCAAGCGGCTCAAAAATCCGCAGAGCAAGCCGCGCAACAAACGACAGATCAACCAAAGGAGACTGTTAATGCGTAATAAATTTATATTAATTTTTTTGTTGATATTATCCGCTTCGATTGTTTACAGTGATCCGCAAGAAGAAAAAATAGATATTTCCAATATTAAAGACGCTTCTGTTCTTTGGCGGCTTTTTTTGGATAACCCCGATTCAAAAACAGGAGCAGATATTCTTCTTAGACTTGGAACTGTGGGAAAGGGAAACAGGGTAATTATAGATAATATCAATAATTATTTAATGGGGAAAAATCTTTTATTTAGATCGGGAGAGACTGTCGATTATACGATAATATCCGTATGTATTTCTACGCTTATGGAATTGGGGGACAACTCGTCTTATCCCGCTCTTTTCTCGGTACTTTATGCCGGATACCCGGAAGTAATTACTTCCGAAGCTCAAGGAGCGTTAGAGGTAATTCCCGGAAACCTGCAGCAATTTCTTGTAAATGTAATAATGAATAATCCGCCCGAAGAAAAATTTGCCGCTTTTACAATGGGAGTAAACAGCGACAGGTTGACAGTATCGCAACGCGGACAACTTGCAGAGCTTGCGCTTGAACAGGGATTAGCCTCCACAGATAATAATATCGATCTTACCGCCATGCGCTATTCTTCTATTTTACTGCTTACGCGTCTTAGGTGGACGCGCGCCAACGCTCTTGCGATACGGCACTATTACCGCGTGCAAACCGATTATCTTCAGAATTCGTTACAGAAAGAAAGATTTATAGAAGCAATTACGTGTCTTGGCGCGGTTGGAAATTCAGACGCCGCGCTTGTACTTTGTTTACAACTTGGACTTATTAACGCCAGAACAGAAAGCACAGGAGCTTATGATTCCGAAATAACATTAGCGATTGTACAGGCTCTTGGAAAGATAGGCTATAACGCCGCTTTTGATCATTTATTAAACGTAAGTTATTTATCTTACCCCGAAGAGATTCAAGCCGCGGCAAGGGAGGCGGTTGCTCGCCTTAAATGGTAACTCAGTTTCTAAAACGTCTTCATATTACTCCTCTCCTGTGTGCCGCTCTTGGAACGGCTATAGGTTTTTATTTTTTATTTCACAGTACAAAACCGGTAATCGCCGCCGTTATATTGCTCTCCCTAACGGCGTTCTATCTTTTAATGGTACTGTCTTCGCTTAACACGCAATCACGCACGTTAAAATTGTACTCTCACTGCACAGCCGCATTAATCATTGGGCTTATCATCGGCATTTGTGCGGCGTTTTCAGGGCAAAATAAAGTCGCCTTCGGTCTCCCTGAAAATAAAATAACCGCCATTGAAGGTGTGTTAGCTGAAGACCCAAGAATTATTTCAGGCGGAAAAGCGATAGTTTCCGTAACATTGCGTAACAGTGCCGCCGGAAACATACGAGCAAGTAGTAGGGGAGAGATTGCAATTTTTATTACGCAGGAAAATGTGGAAAGACTAAAGCATTTCGGGCGGGGGACTGTAGTTTTTGTCGAAGGAGCATTGCGTTTAAATGAAAAGGGAAATTGGTCTTTAAGCGCGAAGTCATTGCATGTTGTAAAACAGCCGTCGTCGATAGAACGGTTACGTACAAATATCAGATTAAATTTGATAAAACGCTTTGGCGGTAAACAGTGGGGTGGGCTTGCGCTTGCGTTGCTTTTGGGAATAAAAGACAACCTTGATACGGAGTTGGCTGTAATGTACAGAAATTCAGGACTGTCTTACATACTGGCTTTGTCGGGAATGCATCTTGCGATACTTGCCGCACTTATTACATTCCTGTTAAAAAAACCGCTCGGCTTAAAAGCGTCCGCTATTTGCGGCGCGGCTATTATTTTACTTTATTGTTTTTTGGTAGGTTCAATGCCCAGTCTTAACCGAGCCGCAATGATGTACATACTTGGAGTGTTAGCGGTACTTGGAGCTTTGCCTAAAAAACCGCTGTCAATATTATCACTATCATTTATTATTCAAATTATTGTTACCCCGTCAGCCGGAAACAGTATTTCTTTTATTCTTTCATATTTGGCGTTAGTAGGCATTTTAATAATCGGCAAAGCCCTTTACTCATTGCTTGCAGGCAAAGTTCCAGATTTTTTATTGCAACCCCTAGCCCTATCCTGCGGCGCATTTTTGGCGACAGCCGGAGTTTGCGGTTCCACATTCGGACTCCTTGCCCCCGTTGGAATCATAACAGGGTTTATAATGGTTCCACTTACAACAGTCTTTATGATTGGCTCGATAATCTGGCTCGTCTTGGATTTTCTTTCGCTCTCCGCCTTGCTAAACCTGCCGTTATCCGTCCTGTACAAATTAATGGAAGTAATCGCTTCAGTTTCAGGGAAAGTTCCCGGCATTTCATCAAGTGCGTTATTGATAATCGTTCTCTCCCTTGCCCTCTCGCTGTTAATTGTTGCCTTTGAATACAGACGGCGTTTGTCCCTGTTAAAATTGGAACCGTTTTTATGACACTTAATTACAATTCCGCAACCGCTTTACGCGCCTTTCTTGAACAAGAAGGACTTGCGATGCAAAAAAAGTTTGGGCAAAATTTTTTAATTAACCCCGAAACAAGAAAGGCGCTTGTGCAGGCTCTTGATGTTCAAAATGGAGATGAAATTTGGGAGATTGGTCCCGGTCTTGGAGCGATGACGGCTCTGCTTCTTGAAAACGGAGTAAAAGTAAAAGCGTTTGAAATCGACATTGGCTTTATCCGAATCTTAAAAAATATTTTTTCCGAGAATAAAAATTTTACCCTTGTTGAAGGCGATGTAATGAAAACTTGGCAGGCACATCAGCCTGTTCCGTTTCTTTTTGGAAATCTTCCGTACAATGTAGCGGCTGCACTTTTGGCAGACTTAATCGAAAACGACCGTATTTTTTCACGCATGGTTGTTACCGTGCAAAAAGAAGTCGCCCAACGGATGGCGGCAGTTGCAGGGAAGCCCGACTATTCGTCTTTTTCCGTATTGTGTGCGTCGGCTTATAAAGTTAAACCGCTAATGACAATCCGCCCCTCGTCTTTTTACCCCCAACCGAATGTGGACAGCATGGCGGTTCTTCTTGAAAAAAAAGACGCTCAAAAATACCCTGCTGTTTTTTATCCATTGGTACGGGCTTTATTCGCTTCCAGACGTAAGACAATAAAGAACAATTTATCAACTTTTCTTTCCGCCCGTTTTGGAGAGTCCCTGCAAAACAAATCGGCGGTACAGGAGCTATGTGCCTCTGTTTTACAAAGCAACTCGCTTAACGGCGGAGAACGGGCGGAAAGCCTTGAATTGGAGTCGTTTTTATCTATTGCATTATCCATTGATAATATGCGATTATAGAATAGAAATGTCAGTTGCCGAGAATATAGCAAAGTTGGAAGAGCGGATTCAAAAAGCTTGCGATTCTGCCCACAGAAAACGGGAAGAAGTTACGCTGATGGGCGTGTCAAAGTTTGTGCCTATTGAGCAGATAGTCGAAGCGTATAATTCTGGTATTCGTTGTTTTGGAGAGAGCAGAGTAAAGGACGCAGAGGAAAAACTTGCAACCTTTAAGAGCGAACATTCCGATGTGCGGCTTCATTTAATCGGCTCCTTACAACGGAACAAGGCAAAACAGGCGGTTCCTTTTTTTGACTGCGTTCAATCGGCGGACAGGGACGAGATTATCGTTGAGCTTGCGAAACATTCGCTCCAACGTCAATGTCCGCTTGAAGTATTGCTTGAGTTGCATACAGGAGAGGAAACAAAGAGCGGCTACCAAAGCATAGAGGCTCTTTTTAAGGCGGCGGAGTTGGTTTTGGAAAGTCCCAAGTTAAAACTTACGGGACTTATGACAATGGCTCCGTTTACAACGGATACCGCCTTGGTTCGTTCTTCTTTTAAGCAACTTGTAAAAGCGAAAGATGAACTTGAAAAGCGTTTCCCCGGAAACTGGTCATGTCTTTCTATGGGAATGTCAAACGATTTTGAGATAGCCATAGAAGAAGGTTCAACATTGATAAGAATAGGCAACGCTATTTTTAAGGATAATTAAATGAAGAAAATATTTTTTTTGATAATTTTATTTTCTCTCCTGTTTAGCGTAACGCATAAAGCGGAAGCTCAAAGTTTAAGCACAACTCAATCGACTGTATCAACATTTAAATCTTCTGATTTACCTCAGTGGGTAAAAGATATTCGCCGTTTTGATATTATCGCTTTTGGTATATTCCCATTCTCAATGTTTTTTGTTACAACCGTGGCTGATTTGCTCCGTTGGAGAGACGCAAATAATTTTAATTTTTCAGAAGAAGGGCGGCAGTATGCTCCCTGGCCCCTAAAATCGGCAGGCGCAGTTGAAATGACAAATGATGAGTTTAAAAATACTATTTATCTAGCCGCCGGAGTATCGCTTGGATTAGCGCTTATTGATTTGGTTATTGTAAATATAAAAAGAGCTATTGAACGCAAAAGAAACGAAAACCTGCCTACAGGCTCATACGAAATTAATGTAACCCCCTATGGAACTCAGGAGGGAATCGGTGATTCCGCAGGCTCTGGAAAAAAATAATGCCCGATTTTTCCCATGTTATAAATGAACAACTCCCCCAACCCGTCAGACTTGACCGCTATGTATCGGAAACTTTACGCCTTCTCTCCCGTTCGCAAATTAAGGCAAGGTCTTTAACCGCAAAAGTAAATGGAAAAGAAGTAAAAAATTCTCGCATCGTTAAAAAGGGAGACCATCTTGAATTGTGTTGGCAAGATTCTCCGCCCGTGAATATTATCCCACAAGACATTCCCCTTGAAATAATTTATGAAGACGAAAATTGCGTTGTTGTAAACAAACCGCAGGGAATGGTAGTTCACCCAGGAGCAGGCAACAGGCAGGACACGCTTGCCAATGCATTATATTTTAGAAGACTTAACAGAGGCGGCAAAGCAAGCGATATGGAAACAAACAATGTGCGTCCTGGCATTGTACATCGTCTTGATAAAGACACATCAGGAGTAATTATTGCCGCTTATAATGATGAAGCACATGCTTTTCTTGCACAACAATTTAAGGCGCGTAAGACGAAAAAAACTTATACGGCGATTGTTCAAGGCACGCCAAAAGAAAACAACGGACGCATAGAAACTTTTATTGCAAGAGACCCTAAAGACCGCAAAAAGTTTACAGTCTGTGCCAATGGAAGAAACGCCGTTACTTATTACAAAGTGATTAATTCATGGCGGACGCACTCGCTACTTCTTTTGCGTCCACGCACAGGACGCACTCATCAATTAAGAGTCCATTTGCGATACATCGGCTGTCCAATACTTGGAGACCCAATTTACGGCAGTGCGGATAAATTATTCCCCGATGCAAGCCTTATGCTCCACTCTAAAAGTCTTGCGATTATTTTGCCGAATGAAACAGAGGAACGGTTTTTTTCTTCGCCTATTCCCATGCGGTTTACGGCGGTAATTGAAAAATTAAACAGGATAAATACAAATGGATAGCCCCTACATTCTTGAAGAAATGGAAGATTTCGCCGTGGTGTTTAAGCCACCAAAAATGCACTGCACCCAATCAAGCATAAAATCGCAAAAAGACGGTACGCTTTTAGAATGGTACTCCGCTCAATCGCCATGCTTTGACATAATGCACCGCCTAGACTTTGAAACCCACGGACTTGTATTGTTTGCTAAAAATAAAAAAAGTTACGACACTTTTAAAACTTTGCAAGACAACGGCGAATTTATAAAAGAATATTCCGCAATCTGCACAAAAACCGATGTTGCTTCTGAGTTATCAGGTTTCCCCGAATATTCAAGCGGCATATCTCAACCTCCATTTGTAATAGAAAGTTATTTTCGCCCCTTTGGTCCAGGCAGAAAACTTGTCCGCCCTGTAATTGAAGACGGAAAAAAACACAAAGAAATCGCCAAAGACAAAGGTGGCTTTTACAAAACGGAAATTATCAGTATTAACGGAAATATTTTTACAGCAAAAATAAAGCGTGGGTTTCGCCACCAGATACGCTGTCATCTCTGCTGGGCAGGTTTCCCAATTCAAAATGACCCATTGTACTCACCTTCTAGTGAATGTCCGCAAACAGGAAACCTTGCCCTGCGTGCGTATTCGCTCTCTTTTGATGATCCTACAAACGGAAAACGGCGTGAGTATCGGATAGCGGCGTATTAGATATGAAAATCTCTAAAAACATAGGTTTGGTTTTTAGAGATTTTCATACCTTTCAAGCTCAATTTTTGCCTTTCGTTTACTTTGACATATATATGCTAAATTAAACGGAACGTGTTTATATATATAACTTTTTTACAATCTATGTTATAATATAAGCCATGAAAAACATAAAAGATAAATTGATACTAATAACTGGAGGAGCGTCCGGTATCGGTCTGCTTATGGCATTTACATATGCAGAAAAACAAGCCAGGGTAGTTATTTGGGACGTTAACGAGTCTGCAATAAAACTGGTGGAAGATGAAGCCCGCGCTAAAAATCTTTTTATACGCGGAATGGTCTGCGATGTATCCGACAGAAACGCCGTTTACAGTCAGGCGCAAAAACTTGTAGCGGAGTTTGGTCCGTTGGATATTCTTATTAATAATGCGGGTATCGTATCAAAAAAAGGACCGAATGTCGTTGGTCCTGTTTTCCTTAGTACTCCCGATGAAAGCATAATTAAAATTATGAATATAAACGCGACTTCCCTTTTCTGGACATGTAAAGCGTTTCTGCCTTCCATGATAGAAAGAAATACTGGTCACATTGTTACCATTTCTTCGTCCGCGGGAATTATCGGCGTAAAAGGATTGTCGGATTACTGCGCCGCAAAATTCGCCGCTTTTGGTTTTGACGAATCGTTGCGTATGGAACTGCGGCGCATGAAAAGCGCGATAAAAACCACAGTAGTTTGTCCTTTCTTTATTAATACGGGACTGTTTGAAGGAGTAAAGACGCGCTTCCCGCTTATTCTGCCGATTCTAAAAAAAGAATATGTTGTAAAAAGAATAGTTAAAGCAATAT
>NZ_BDHD01000088.1:0-7632 GCF_054786075.1 Treponema sp. R6D11
AACATGGGCGCAAAAAAAGCGTACGATGAAACACAGAAGGAAAGGTATCGCTGTGTAGATTTAATAATAAAATAAAAGGAAAAAAAGATGAACAAGAAAAACACATAAAAAGTTTTTGCAGGAATAGTTATTGCGCTTTTTTTAGGCGTTTGTAACAATTATTTTCACGACTTAATACCCCCCGATGATCCGCTTTTTTTATCGTTTTATTTTGACGGGGGGGGGGGGGGGGGTAATATATTGTATGTTACACTTTTTAGAAAAATTATTAATAGCCATTAAATTCCTTCGCTCCCCATAACCTCACAGCGTATTTTTATAACCTATTATCAGGTTTTTATTATTTTGTATTTTTTTAAAATATTTGTCAATATTTCAAATTAAAACTTTTCTCTCTAAATTCGCTCATGTTCGTGTGGTTCGTGGTAGATCTTCAGGCTTAAAACTTCTTCCTCTCCGCCCAAAGCCCAAGCGCAGGGTTGGGAACAAAGAAAATCCTCTCCCCACCAACAGTATTCCACCCCGAAGAAAGCTTGTTAATGTCATACTTCTCCAGTGCTTCTTTTAAATCGCCCCATTGGAAGCCCACAGATTCAATTTCCAGCCTTGTAAGTTTGCTACCCGGACAATAGCGGATAGTAAAGCGGTTTTCGCTTGAGCCATGTATCAGGTGGGCGGCGGCGCTTAAATTACCGCCAAGTTCCGGGTCGGACTGTGCTTTGGCGATTATTTCCTTACTTGGGCGGTAGCCGTGTTTGCGAATTAGCGCGTCAATTCCCGAATCTTCGCCAAAACGCTCAAGGGCTGGGGCAAGGATTAAAAGCTCACCGCCGTCAGCGATTACCATGCGTGTGCGATAAATCGCCTTATTTCCAAGCCAAGTGGTGCGAAATTCATCGGGTTCAAGGTAAACTACCGCTTTGTTAACCGATTCATTCATAAGGTTAACATTAACTTGACGCGACAACTCGGCGGCTTTTTCAAAACATTCTCTGCCAAAGCCGATATATAGCCCCCTAACCGCAAGGGAGCCGCGTTCTTTGCCGTTGTTGGCAGTTTCGCTCTCTGTCCGCGCGGAGATAACCGTTAGTACCCATAAAATTGGCGGAAGTTCCGCGCCATAGCGCCGCAGTCCTTCGTCAAAAAGGGCGCGGACGGGGGTGTCAACCTTGCCCATTATTTTTTCCATTCCATAGGCAGCTCCTACAAAGTGGCTTTTATCAATCGCTTCTTTTCCGCCGGTTCCTACAAAGATGTTTTTTCCGTGGTTTGCCATTCCAGCGACTTCATGTGGAACAACCTGCCCGATACTCAGCGCGATAGAGAAGTTACCGCTGTCCTTTGTACCTTTACGCAAAATTTTATTCACCTGAACGGGCCAGTCGTACTTTACCGCTCCAGCGGACGCTTTTTCTACCCAATCCGCCTCTATGCGTCCAAGCTCTGTAACGTCGTTCCGCCAATCGTGAACCAAAAATTTGTCTTTTGGCGTACTGCCGAACATACGCGAAATTTCAGCATCGTTCATTGCCATGTGAGTGCCAAGGGCTGGGAGAACCGCACCAAGCCTGTCCCCGAGTCGGCGTGACGCTATCTCGGTGAAAAAACCGGCGCGTGAATGGAAACGGGTAATGTCGGGGGGAAGAATAATCGCCTTGCCTGAATCTTTTATGTCAGACAAGGCATGAGAAAGCGCATCCGTAAAAAGCGCTTCCAATTCATTATCGCTTAAATCTTTGTTTTCCGCGCCTTGGCAGACGTAAGTTTTTTCCAACATGGACATTCTCCCTGCGGATATGATAACATACTTTAAAAGGGAGAGTAATATGGCGAAAGCTGATATAGGTCTTATTGGACTTGCGGTAATGGGAGAAAATCTTGTTCTTAACCTTGAAAGCAAGGGTTTTAGCGTGGCGGTTTTTAATCGGACAACTTCAAAAGTTGACGAGTTTATTAACGGACGAGGCGCAGGTAAAAAAATAATCGGTTGTCACAGCATGGCGGATTTAGCCGCATCTTTGGCGTCGCCGCGAAAAGCGATGATTATGGTAAAGGCGGGGCAGGCGGTAGACGATACAATCGAGCATCTTTTAGAAGTTTTTGAAAAAGGCGATATTATCATTGACGGCGGCAATTCAAATTATCAGGATACAATACGAAGAACCTCTTATGTTGAATCAAAAGGCTTGTTATACATCGGCACTGGCGTTTCAGGCGGAGAGGAAGGCGCGTTAAAGGGACCTTCGATAATGCCCGGCGGCTCTCCTGCGGCATGGTCTTTTGTAAAGCCGATGTTGCAGGGAATTTGCGCTAAAGTTGAGGGGGGCGTTCCCTGTTGCGACTGGGTTGGCGAAAACGGCGCGGGACACTTTGTAAAAATGGTGCATAACGGCATTGAATACGGAGACATGCAGTTAATCTGCGAAACTTACGACTTGATGAAAAACATACTAGGGCTTTCCAATGATGAGATGGGTAATGTTTTTGAACAGTGGAATAACGGCTCTCTTGGCAGTTACCTTATCGAAATAACAAGGGATATTCTTCGCTATAAAGACACTGACGGTAAACCCCTAACCGAAAAAATCCTCGATACCGCAGGGCAGAAGGGAACAGGCAAATGGACAGGCATCGCCGCGTTAGAGTTTGGAGTCCCTCTTACCTTGATTGGGGAGGCTGTCTTTGGTCGCTGTTTATCCGCGGCAAAGGACGAGCGCGTAAAAGCGGCAAAAGTTTTTACTTCCCCTAAAATTTCTTCACCAGCCGACAAGACTGCGTTTGTAAAAGATTTAGAAAAAGCGTTATACGCTTCTAAAATTGTTTCTTACGCGCAGGGGTATCTGTTAATGAGGGAAGCGGCAAAAGAATACAAATGGAATTTAAACTACGGAGGCATCGCCCTTATGTGGAGGGGCGGCTGTATAATCCGCTCAGTTTTTCTTGGAAAAATAAAAGAAGCGTTTGACAAAAATCCCAATTTGGAAAATCTGTTACTCGATCCTTTCTTTTCAAAAATTATTGAAGAAGCGCAGGATTCATGGAGAAGGGTAGTGTCCGCCGCCGTGCAAAACGGCATACCGGCTCCCGCCCTTACAAGCGCGCTTGCGTATTTTGACGGCTACAGAAGCGAAAGATTGCCGGCGAATCTTTTGCAGGCGCAAAGGGATTATTTTGGCGCGCACACTTATGAGCGTATAGACAAACCGCGCGGAGAATTCTTCCACACAAATTGGACGGGACACGGCGGCTCCACAAGCGCCAGCACTTATACTGTCTGATTTTTACGGATAAATCTTTGCATAGCCGGCTTAAAGTTTTCAAGAAGGAGAGAGCGCGAAAAAAAGTCGGCATCGCAGGGAATGTCGATAGTAACGTCTAATTTTAATTTGTCGGCTTTTTCCAACAATTTAGCTAGAAGGGTTTTGCCAAGACCCAAGCCTCGGTATTCGGGAGCAACTTCCAAAGTGTCAATGTAAAGAGTTTTATCTTCTAACCTTGCATTTATCTGTCCTGTTAATTCGCCTTCAGCATTTTCCGCCGTGATGTTAAATTCTTTTTTTTCTTTAAAAAGAAAATCTTCAAGGACAAGAGACGACGTGTCTTCAGGCTCAACACCAACAGGCTCCAAACCCCATTCTTCCCTTAAAGCGTTGTACCAAGCGATAATTTGACTTCTGATTTTTTGATCCTTGTACTTGAGCCACATTTTTTCAATTTCAGGGTACTGTTCAAGAACGTCTCTAAAGGCGCGAAAAACACCTTTGTTTTGGTTTAGAGCGGCGGTTAATTCCTGACGGGCGACAGGATTATTCAGGCTTGCCGTGAATTTTTCCATAAGCCTGTAGCCGTCTTTGGGACCCCATTGCGGCAGAGCGATATAATTTTTATCGTCGTTATTGATGTTCGCAGAATTAACAACTTGGTTTTTTTGAGTATCAAGAACAAAAACCCCTTCCTGATTTTCCATGTGAAAGAGAATTTGATTTATCAGAATATTATCAAGCTCAAAACCCATAATGACATTATAGTATAAAAACCAAAAAAAGTTTATTATCTTTACAGAGGTTTTAAATGGAAGCTATGAAAAGAACCGCCGATTGCGGTTCGCTAAGAAAAAATGACTGCGGACGCACTGTTATCCTGAACGGGTGGGTTCACCGCAAACGTAACCACGGCGGAGTGTTTTTTATCAATATCAGGGATCGGTACGGCATTACCCAAGTTACGATTGATACCGAAAAAAATACCGACATGGCTGCAGTTTGCGATGAGTTGCGAAATGAATACTGTATCGCCGTTGAGGGTTTGGTAAGCGCGCGTCCAACCGATATGATCAACAAAACAATGGAAACAGGCGAGATAGAATTGCTCGCTTCCAAGATTGTTGTTTTGAACAAAAGCGAAGTTTTACCTTTCCAAATTGACGAAGAAAGCAAGGCAAACGAAGATTTACGCCTTAAATACAGATACCTCGACCTTAGAAGCCATGCTATGCAGGAAAGAATTAAACTGCGAAGCGCGGTAGCGTTTGCCGTGCGTGAATGGATGACTTCCAACGGCTTTTATGAAATTGAAACTCCCACTTTTATTAAATCAACACCCGAAGGAGCAAGAGACTACCTTGTTCCTTCAAGGTTGTATCCGGGAAAATTTTACGCGCTCCCACAATCGCCGCAACTTTACAAACAAATACTGATGGTATCGGGTTTTGACAAATATTTTCAGATAGCGCGCTGTTACCGAGACGAAGATTCACGCGGAGACAGACAGCCTGAGTTTACGCAAATCGATCTTGAGATGTCGTTTGTAAGCAGAGAGGACGTGCTTAGTGTTACAGAGGGAATGATGTCCCATGTTTTTAAGAAGGTGATGAATGTTGACCTGCCCAAAAAGTTTAACCGCCTAACGTGGGACGAGGCTATGGAATTCTACGGCAGCGACAAGCCCGATTTACGTTTTGATATGAAGCTGAAGGACTTTAACGCCTATGTGCAAGAGTCGAGTTTTCAAGCCTTTAAGGATGCGATAAGTTCAGGCGGCGTTGTAAAAGCGCTTGTTGTGAAAGGAAAAGCGGATTATTCACGCAAACAGATTGAGGAATTGGAAGCCCTCGCCAAAATTTACAAAGCGAAAGGCATGGCGTGGATGAAAGTTGCAAACAACGCCCTAGAAGGCGGAGCGTCAAAGTTCTTTGCAGATAACGCTTCTGCGGTGATAAACGGGCTTGAAGCAAAAGATGGCGATCTTATTCTGATGATTGCCGACGCTAACAAAAGAATAGCGAATACTTCTCTGGGAGCGGTAAGGGTCAAACTTGGGCGTGATCTTGGTCTTTGCGATCCGTCCCATTTTGAATTTGTGTGGATAATAGACTTCCCCATGTTTGAGTACAACGAAGATGAAAAAAAATGGGAAGCGGCTCATCATCTTTTTACTTTGCCGCAGGAAAAATACCACGCTACAATGGAGAGCGATCCCGGTTCCGTAAAAGGCGATCTTTACGACCTTGTGTTAAACGGTTATGAGTTAGCCTCAGGCTCTATTCGTATTCATGATTCGTCAATGCAAAAAAGAGTTTTTCAGATAGTGGGAATTGATCCTGCGGAAGCGGAAAAAAAGTTCGGCTTTTTAACGGAAGCTTTCAAGTACGGAGCGCCGCCTCACGGAGGAATCGCCCCCGGGCTTGACCGCCTTGTGATGATCATGGCTGGGGTATCCTCGTTAAAGGACGTTATAGCGTTCCCAAAAAATTCATTCGCCGTAAGCCCAATGGACGATTGTCCGTCAGAGGTGGATCAAAAGCAATTAGATGAATTGCGGATAAAGATACTTCCGCCTAAGTAGGCTAGACTTTTAAGTGTTGTTCCAGCAGTTTTCGCTTGTCATCGGGTATCGGCGTTGTCTTTCCCGCGATAAAATCGTAGTGGACAATTACCGCGCTTCCCTTAACGCATAGACGTCCTTCTTGCCACGCCTCATGGTACACTGTGAAAGATTTTGTCCCTATTTTGGAAATGCAAGTTTTTATTTCCACTTCTTTAAAAAACAGTTGATCTACAAAATCATATTCCGAGTGAGCCATAATAAGCGGAAAAGTTTCTTTTGAAAGCGTTAAGTTAGGATCAAAAAATTTCATAATGGCGGTTCTTCCCATCTCGAACCACTGCGCGGGGACAATGTTGTTTATATGCCCTAAAATGTCCATATCCCCAAAGCGCGGGTTTATAGTTATGGTTAGCATGGTTTTTTATTTCTCGTGTTCAAGTTTAAGCGTAATTGACGGCTGATCGCAAACTTCAGGCGGTCCATAATATTGAATTGCTCCTGGGAACAGAAAACAGGTTTTTTCAGCCCATTGATCCCTTATGGCGGCGAACTTTTTAAACGGTTTGTCGTCAAGCTCAACTAACGCTTTTTTTATGACAGGCTTTTTTGAGCCGTGGCGTTGTTCAAGATTCATCATCATTGTAAGAGGAATACCGCCTGCCACCCATTGATCCGCAGGAGCGATAAGATTTTTTACGCTGGAAAGATAGCCGGTTAATCCAGACGCTATCAAAATAAACGCGCTAAAGCCCAAGCTGTAACAATAGTCAGCGTCAAAATTTGTCGGGAAAGCGCATCTGCCTTCGTAGCCAAAGAAATGGGTAAGAGGGCTGAATTTTCCGTTGTAAAGATTATTTGCTTTCATATCGGCAAGTCTTTTCTCTACCATTCCGACAAGTAATTTTTCGGTCTCAATTCTGGAGACTTGCACGTTTCCATGCGGGTCTCTATCCATTAAAAATTGTTCTGAAATTTCAGGGGGAAGCGACTGCATGACTCTGTATGAAGGCTCTGATATTCTTGTTGAAAGCCAATAAAGCTGATCGATAAAATTGGTAATGACGGCAAACGATTTTTCTTCATCGGCAATTACATCGTTAAGCTCATCAATTAATTTTTTTATCTCGGGAATAAATTCAATAAGTCCTTCTGGAACTAACACAACGCCGAAGTTATCGCCATTTTCAGCCCGCTTTACTATCGAAGCGCAAATTTGGTCGACTATTTTATCAAGAGACAATCCCTTGGCTTCGATTTCTTCCGAGATAAGGCAGATATTCGGCTGCGTTTGAAAGGCGCACTCCAAAGCGATATGGCTAGCGGCGCGTCCCATAAGTTTTATAAAGTGCCAGTATTTTTTCGCGCTGTTTGTGTCCCTGCAAATATTCCCGATAAGCTCGGAGTATGTTTTACAGGCGGTATCAAACCCAAATGAAGTTTCGATATACTCGTTTTTTAAATCTCCGTCTATTGTTTTTGGGCAGCCGATTACATGAGTAGCCGCTCCATTCATTACAAAATATTCAGCTAACAATGCGGCGTTTGTATTGGAGTCATCGCCGCCAATTACTACCACCGCGTCAAGTTTTAATTTTTTTACAGTTTCCAAAGAAGCCGCAAATTGTTCCTTAGTCTCGATTTTTGTCCGTCCAGATCCAATTATGTCAAAGCCGCCTGTATTGCGATATTCGTCAATAATTTCCTGCGTAAGGATAATTGTTTTATTGTCGACAAGACCGCTTGGTCCGCCTTTAAAACCGTAGAGGGTAGACTTTGGGTTGCCCTTTTTAAGCCCGTCAAACAAAC
>NZ_BDHD01000089.1:0-7522 GCF_054786075.1 Treponema sp. R6D11
ATGGAAACGGATCTTCTTGAACTTTGTCACCTGCGAGCGCACAAGCACGTCGGACAAAACGCCTTCCGCTTCGTCGTACTTTATTTTTTCGTCTTCCGATAAAACTTTAATATCGGTCTTAACAAGCCCGTCGGTAAAATAATTTACGTCGGCTTCGCGGACAAGGCACTTCCGGTTTTCTATGTCAAGCTCTTCCACAAGATACTGCCTGCCCCTGTGAATGTACACTGCATTCACAAAGATAAGCTCTTTCGCGCTCGGCCTGTCCATCTCCCCGATTACCGAATATCTGCCTTCCGTCACGTCGATAATCACCACGTTGTCAGCGGTCGCGCTGCGCAGGCTCACCGCTTCCGCGGGATAGGATCTGTCCGCCCAATGCCATTTTTCCGCCGTATGGCGCACAACTCCCGATTCTTCAAGGTACTCAAGAACATCTTTCGCGTTTTCTCCGTAACTTCCGCCTTCACCTTGAAGCTCTCCGTCAAGAAACGGCAGTTCAAAGCAGGCGCACTTTACATGATCGGTTAAAATGTAGGGGTTATCGGGGTCTATGCGGGCTTCCTCGGCGCTCTTTCTGAAAAACCATTCGGGATCGTTCATAATAAACTGGTCGATGGGGGAAACCGTCGCTATAAACACCGACACCGCCGTACCTCCCCTGCGCCCCGCCCTGCCAGACTGCTGCCAAAAACTGTTAAAAGCGCCGGGGAAGCCCGCGACAATCGACGCGTCAAGGCCGCCTATGTCTATCCCCAATTCCAGCGCGTTAGTTGAAACGACGCCATGAATGTCGCCTTCGCGCAGTCCGCGCTCTATCTCATGACGCTCGTTGGGCAAAAAACCGCCGCGGTACGCCTCTACCCTTATGCGGGAATTGTCCGTGAAGATGTTTTTAAGGTCTTCGTTAACGTAAGAGGCCGCTACTTCGGTCTTTACCCTGGAGTGGGCGAAAAGTATCGTCTTTATCCCCGCCTTTAACAGGGCGATCATCCAGCGTCGGCTTTCCGTCACCACGGAATTGCGTATGCCCTGCACCTTGTCGACAAGAGGCGGATTGTAAAGGATTATGCGCTTTTCCCCGCTCGGAGCGCCGTTCCTGTCAACCAGTTCAACGGGAAGCCCGATTAGCTCTTGGGCAAGCTCTTTCGGGTTGCCGATGGTAGCGGAACATAAAATAAACTGCGGGTTCGCGCCGTAAAAAGCGGTTATACGGCGGAGGCGGCGGATTACGTTGGCGACATGGCTTCCCATAACGCCCCTGTAGGCGTGGGTTTCATCTACCACGATATACTTCAAGTTGGAAAAGAACTTTATCCACTTTGGGTGGTTGGGAAGGATGCCCGTATGCAGCATATCGGGATTGGAAATGATGATTCTTCCCGTATCCCGCGCCGAAATTCGCAAAGATTCGGGCGTATCTCCGTCATAAGTCGCTATTTTCAGGTTAAATCCGGCCGCATCGCCGCCTACGGTCTCGTTCAATTCGGCCTGTTGGTCTTGAGACAGGGCTTTTGTGGGAAAAAGGTACAGGCATCGGGCGGTTTCATTGGTTAATAGCGCCTGTAAACAGGGAAGATTGTAACAAAGCGTCTTCCCGGACGCGGTAGGGGTCACAACTACCACGTTTTTGCCAATTTGCGTGTGTTTGTAAACCTCAGTTTGATGAATATAGAGCCTGTCTATGCCCTTTTTGTTCAAAGATTTGACAATTCTTTCGTCCAAACCTTCAGGAAACGGGGCAAAAATTCCCTCTTGGGCGGGCAAAAGACGGTTAACAATTATATTGGGGGCAAATTCAGGACTGCCAAGGATTTTTTCCAGATTTTCACGCGCGTTCATTGAATAATCCTACCCGATTATTGACAAATCTGGAATATGTTATACCATTTTTATATCAATTCTACAAATAATTACTAGACAAATAAATCACAATAATCTACAATTAAAGTAAGGGAAAAACTAATTTTCTCGAGGGGATACATAATGCCAGAAGTACTTTCAATCATTTTAGGAGGAGGTAAGGGAACCCGTTTATTCCCCTTAACCCAGTTCCGTTCAAAGCCGGCAGTCCCTTTTGGCGGCAAATACAGGCTGATTGATATCCCCATTTCCAACTGTATAAACGCGAATTTACGTCAAATTTACATAGTAACCCAGTTTAATTCAGCTTCCCTTCATTTGCACATAGGCCAAACCTATGTTTTTGACCCTTTTACGAAAGGTTTTGTCGAAATTCTCGCCGCCGAGCAGACTCTTGAACATTCCGGCTGGTACGAAGGCACCGCGGACGCCATCCGCAAGAATTTGCCCCATTTTAGAACGCAAAACCCCTCATATTACATAATTCTTTCCGGCGACCAGCTTTACAGGATGGATCTTGAAGAATTGATGCACAAACATATCCATTCAGGAGCCGCTATTTCAATCGCCTGCACGGGCGTTTCAAGGGAAAACGCGAGCGGCCTTGGCATTCTTAAAGTCGATAAATCCAACCAAATAACCGAATTTTTGGAAAAACCCGGGCCTACAAAAGACATTTCCGACTTTAGGGCGCCTCAGGAATTACTTACCGAAAAAAACAAGGACGACTGCTACCTCGGTTCCATGGGCATTTATGTTTTTAACGCTAAAACAATGGAAGAATGCCTCGCCAACGAGCTTACCGATTTTGGAAAAGAGATAATCCCCTCGGCTATAAGCAGATTAAAAGTAAACGCCTATCTTTTCGACGGTTACTGGGAAGACATCGGAACAATACGAAACTTTTACGACACCAACCTTGAACTTACGACGTTAAGGCCGCGTTTCGATTTTTACGACGAACCGAAACCGATTTATACCCACATGCGCAACCTTCCTCCTTCTAAGATGAACTTTTCTAACATGAACCAGTCCATCGCCGCGGAAGGATGCATTATAACAAACGCAAACATTACAAATTCAATCGTCGGTATCCGCACGATTATCGAGACCGGCTCAAGCTTGAACGGCGTCGTGTGCATGGGCGCGGACTTTTACGAAACGGAAGCGCAAAAAATCAAGAACGCCGAATCAAGAATCCCCAATGTGGGAATCGGACGCGGCGCGATTGTCAAAGGCGCGATTATCGACAAAAACGTATGCGTCGGCGAAGGCTGCCGCATCGGAGTTGACGACATAAAACGCACCGACGGCAATTACGGCCATTATCATATCGTGGACGGAATTATAGTTATTCCGAAAAACACCATTCTGTACCCCGGAACAGTTATTTGACGCGTTTCAGGTTCTTTGCGGCAAGCGTTTTATTTTTTACTTTTTTTACATGCACAAAAAATTATTCCCAACCCGCGCCCAAACCAATAGAGGGAAAAAACACGCGCCTTACAAACGCGATAAACAAGGCGGCGTTACCTGAAAAAATATCCGCTAACCTGCTTAAAACCGCCGAAGCCAACCCCTCTTTCGCGTCCGAGATTGCAGTTGTTTTGCAGACGGATCCGTATTTTTGGAAACTGGTGGACAAAAAAAACGGCCTAGGCGAGTCTTACGCGCCGGACGACCTTGTCGAATTAAAAAGCGGCTCATATCTTGTAAGCAGAAAAGGTCTTCTCCTTCGTAAGCCCGCCGCCGATTCGCTTGAAGAAATGTCCGCCGCATCAAAAAAAGAGGGAGTTACCTTAACCGCATCGTCATCTTACCGCTCGGCGGCGTATCAGGCGCAGGTTTATGAGAGAATAGTAAAAGAAATGGGAAAAGAGGCCGCGGACAGGGAATCCGCACGCCCCGGTTACAGCCAGCACCAGTTGGGGCTCGCCGTGGATTTCGGCTCAATCTCAGACGATTTTACCGGCACCAAAGAGGAGGTATGGCTTACAAAAAACGCATGGCGCTACGGCTGGTCAATCTCCTTCCCCAAAGACATGGAAGCCGTAACAGGCTACCGCTGGGAAAGCTGGCACTACCGCTACGTAGGCAGAGAACTCGCGAAATTTATCAATGATTATTTTGAGGGAGTACAGCAGTACGCTTTGCAATTTTTGAAAGAGTGGAACGCTAATCCTTAATCTTCACCAACTCTTTCTTCACATCTTCCGCTGTCGCGCACAATAAAACTTTTTCCGCTGTTTCTTGCGCGTCTTTTTCCGTGACGGAGCAAATCGCGCGTTTAACGGAGGCTACTGAGGCGGCGCCCATGCTCAGTTTTCGCAGGCCAAGACCTATAAGAACTGGAACCGCAACCGGGTCGGACGCGAGTTCGCCGCAGATTGATACGGGTTTTCCGTGCTTCGTAAAGGCGTCGGTAACATCTTTTATCAGATTGAACAACGCTGGGTGGTAAGACTGGTAATAGCGTTCAACTTCGCTGTTCATTCTGTCCGCGGCGCATAAATACTGGCATAAATCGTTGGAACCGATGCTGGCGAAATCAACTTCCTGCGCGGCGTGTTCCGCCAATAACGCTATGGAAGGCACCTCTATCATAATTCCGGTTTTAACTTTTCCGTAAGGTTTTTTTTCCTTATCAAGCTGTTCCTTTACGAATTCTATTATATATTTCACCTTGCGTATGTCGTCGATGGAATTTACCATAGGGAACATAAGCCACATATTCCCGTAAACGCTCGCGCGTAGGGCGGCCCTTAACTGCGTGTTAAAAATATCCGGGTTGCTAAAGCAAAAACGCAGGGCGCGGTTTCCCAAAAATGGGTTTTCCTCGTGGGGAAATTTCAAATTGGAAAGCTTTTTATCCCCGCCTATGTCAAGGGTACGCAAAATTACCGGGCGTTCGCCGAAAGATTCCAGAACTTTTTTATAAGCGGCAATCTGTTCGTCCTCGTCCGGTAATTTGTCCTTGCCCAAGTATAGAAACTCGGTTCTGAAAAGCCCCACGGAATCCGCGAAAGACGCGGCGGACAATTCGTCGTCTGACACGCCCGAAATATTCAAACCTATGTCGATTTTTGTGCCGTCTTGCGTAGACGCTTGTTTCGTAAGATAGGTTTCGGCGTCCTCTTTGTCCATGCGGTAAGCCTCGTATTTCTTTTCATATTCCGCTAAAACTTCGCCTTCCGGGTCAAGGATTATTTTCCCTTCATCGGCGTTTACGGCGGCAAGCTGGCCGTGCTTTACGGCGTCCAAAAGCCCGTGAATGCCGAACACCGTAGGAATCCCGTAGCTTTTCGCGATAATCGCGGTGTGGGATGTAAGCCCGCCCTTTTCGGTGAGAAGCGCCAGCGCCTTGCGCCTGTCCAAGGAAGCCGTATCCGAAGGCATTAAATCCTGAGCGGCGATAATAACGGGTTCTGACAAACAGGAAAGCCCTTCGCTCTTAGTACCGTACCACAGCCTTAGAAGCAGGGCGCGTACGTCGTTAAAATCGGCGGCGCGTTCGGCAATCAAAGGATCGGTCGCTTTTTGCAGGACTAAAAGGACGGTCTCATAAACCTGATAAATCGCCCAATCGCCGGCCCACTTGTCATTTGTTATTCTGGACGGTATTTCCTCATTTATAACAACATCATCAATAATTTCCTGATGGGCGATAAAAATTTCCGCCTTCTTAGGATCGTGTTTTTGCATGGCAATTTTAAGTTTTTCTATTTCGGCAAACGCTTCTTTTTTTATTTTTTTATAACGGTCAAGATGCGACTTCTCTTCCCCTTCCTGAACATAGCTTTCCTTGGGAAGAAAACCGGTGTTTTTATAAATATAAATTTTACCAACCGCAATTCCATGGGCGGCGCTCTTTCCGTTTAAAACCATAAAAAACCTGACCACTTGTAAGTGGTCAGGTGTCTCGATGACAGGTTACGGCTTACCAGCCGTCGACCATGTCGTCTGCGTCACGGTTGTTTTCGGCAAAGAGGTCTGTTACGGCGCGGAGATCGTCAAAGTAAATATAATAACTTCCGTAGGCTTCCATCGGATCGCAGTCAATTCTGAAACCCATAATCTTAAGGCCCATCTGGTTGTTATAGTGGTAATTTCTCTGGACAACGCCACTGAATCCGTCGTCTGACTGCGGCGGAATGGCGACGGTTAATTTTTTCCAGCCGATAAAGTTGAGTTTTCCGATAAAGAACTCATAATATCTGCCGAAGAAATCCTGGAGCAACAGAACCAGCTCGTGGTTAAAGTTACGGCCGGCGACCCAAACCGAAACGGTTTTTGTGATTCCCTCAATCGGAATAGGACGGGTAGGATAAATCGTAAAACTGTTATATCCCCTGCGAAGGAAATCTACCCTTGTGCCAAGAACGTACTTGTCTGGAATATTTAACCCTTCTTCATCGGGAATAGGCTCTTTTGCCATGGGGGAACCGGTAAACAGCCTTGTTGTCGTATAACCTTCGTCGCTGGACATTGTGGAGCGCCAGTTGCCGTCATGCTCAAATTTATCAACAGATATTTCTTTTAACATCTGCTGGGCAGAATCAATTCCAAGCCTTTCCGGCTCAGGAGAACCTACTTCCCTTTGTTGGGTCTGTTGCTGCTGCTGCGCCGAAACAAAACCGGCAATTAAAAGGAAAAACGCTATTATTAAAAACTTCTTCATCATATATCTCCTTTTCTGTCCTTATTTACTGGCGGTGCTGCTTGCCCAAAGTTTATCAACATGATCCGGATCCGCCAAATCATTACCGTCAAACAGAGGATCAAACATATCCGTTAAAATCTTAAATTGTTTGAAATAAATATAAAAATCGTCGACTCTTTCTACCGGCTGGGTCCATACTCTGAATTTTACAAAGGTAAGCCCCGCGTAAGCCGGCACGGTGCGCCTTGACTGGATAATGTTTTTGGGAAGATCGACTTGAAGATTTCTCCAGCCGATATATCCGATATCACCTAACTTAAAGCCGTACACGACGCCCCTGTAATCGCGTACATAAAGCTCGATGTAATATCTTAAGTTGGCGCCCCATACCCACATGTCAAAATTTTTCACTCTGCCCGGGATAGGAATCTCAACAGGACCGCCGTCCGGTTTGTCAGCGGCCACAGGATAAATGTCTATCCAGTTATACCCCTTGCGGTCAAAACGCCCGTGAAGACCGAAACTTTTAAGAGGCGGCGCGTCCCCGGCGCGGTTGTATCCGAAAACGGCGACCGGCCACGCGTCCACATAGGTAAGGATCGGATAAGTCGCTTCCTCGGTCTTTGTGAAAATTTGCTGGCGGCGGTCTTCCAAACATATTTGGAATCGGCGTCGCCGTTAAAAGCTTCCAAAATCCTGCCATTGGACTGTTTGGTACATGTCACGGCGCAGGCGGGTCATTATGTCGGTACTTGCGATTTCCATACATATTATTTGAAGGTAGTTAAGCCCAAGACGAGACAGTTGGACTATCATCATTATTACAAGGATCTTTATTAACGGGCTTGTATTGCCGCCTACGATAACTTCATCGATTATTTGCCTTCCAAGCATGGCGTTAATAATACGAATGCTTGACGTGACGACGGTAAGAAAGAGCCCCCCTAAAAAGAAAGCCCTCTTTCCCTTCATGTAGTTCCAGACCCATTTAACCTGTTC
>NZ_BDHD01000090.1:0-7421 GCF_054786075.1 Treponema sp. R6D11
CTTTTCTTTTTTCTGCTCATGCCTAGTATTTTTAAATTTTGCGAAACCGCCCAATCAAAAATACGCTCTCCCGTACTTGCGCCGTCAGTTTCCGCCGGAATAAAGAAATTGGCATAAACATATCCGTCTTCGGTAGTTTCCGTCGCCACATTGGAAATGTTGCCTAACGAGGATAACTTACCGCTGACCATGCCTGTGTCAACATTGTAACCTGCTCCTTTAACGATAAGTTCCCAAGTATCACCGCCCTTCATGGTTCCGGCAATTTCTTCGGGACTGCCTTGCGCCGCAATACGCCCATCGTTAATAATCAAAACCTGAGTGCAGATTGCCTCAACTTCCTGCAAAATATGCGTGGAAAGAATTACAGTCTTGCGCTTTCCAAGCTCTTTTATGAGAGAGCGAATTTCTATGATTTGGTTCGGGTCAAGCCCCGTAGTAGGCTCGTCAAGAATTAAAATCGGTGGGTCGTGAAGGATAGCCTGAGCAAGCCCGGCACGTTGACGATAACCTTTGGAAAGCGTCTCTATTTTGCGGCTGCGGTAATTTGTTAAGCCGCAGGCTTCAAGGCTTGCGTTAATTGCCGCCGGACGCTCCTGTACGGGAATAAAACGCGCGTCCGCCGCAAAGTTTAGGTATTCGTCAACAGTTAGGTCGCCGTAAAGCGGCACATTTTCCGGCAGATAGCCAATCCGCTTTTTAATTTCCAACGGTTGTTCTTCCACGGAAATACCGTCAACAAAGGCAGTGCCATTTGACGGAAAATGAAAACCCGTAAGGATTTTCATAATGGTAGTTTTTCCCGCGCCGTTAGGTCCCAGAAAACCCAACACCTGCTGATCCCCTACGGAAAAGGAAACGTCCGAAACCGCCCGTACTTCTCCGTATTGTTTAGACAGGTTTTTTACTTCTATTTTGGCATTAGTGTTCATATCAGTATGATAGCAAATTTAGTCAATATTGGGAACATGGATCATTGAAAAAAATTTTACCACGAACCAAGAGGTAAGAAATCTACCACGAACCACACGAACATCAGCGAACCAAGAAAGCGAAGAGATTTACTACAAATATGCGCGTAGTAGATAGCTAAAGGGATCAGGGGTTTTGTCCGAAAGCTTGGCTTGGAACTTCACTATAAGATAACGAACAAAAACCCCAAAAAACCTTCGCTCTTGTATAACACGCTTATTGGTAGAATGCTCAAATCCTTCTGTTCGCTCTTTGGTTCGTGTGGTTCGTGGTAGATCTCTTCTTTGCAATTCTAGCTACCATTCTCATATTCAATTGGAAAAACATAACGGTCTTTCGTAAGTACCGTATTGGGGAAAATAGCCTGCGCTTCGGTAAGAAGCTGTTTTAATTCGTAGTCGGTATATCGCGGGCTATAGTGAATTAACGCCAATTTTTTTATGCCCTGCGAAGAAGCGGCAATTTTAGCGGCTTCCGCCGCCGTCATGTGCTTTTTATCGCGGGCGTCTTCTACCAAATCATGGGTGAACATTCCCTCGCAGACAAAAAGATCGGAGCCTATAACATGGGTGGAGATTTCCGGCAGGGCAAGAGAATCCGTAACAAAAGAAAATTTACGCCCCTGACGCGGAGAACCCACAACTTGCTCCGGGCGTATCTCCCTGCCGTCGGGGGTTTGAATAGTCTCGCCCTTTTGAAGTTTCCCCCATAATTTTCCCATAGGAATATTTAATTCCTCCGCTTTTTGCGGGTGGAACTCACCCGGGCGCATATCTTCTTCCAGAGCATAACCGTAACACGGCTTGGTATGCGACAGCGGAAAACATCTTACATGAAATCCTTCCCCCTGATATACAATTCCAGGAGCCGTTATTTCTTTTACTATTATTTCATAGTTAATGTACATATCAAGCACGCGCCTGCTAGTTTCGATATATTCTGCAATACGCGGCGGACCTATTATGTAAAGAGGATCGTCCCTGTCTACTTGGGAAGAAAGCATTAACAAGCCGGGAATACCGGTAACATGATCCGCGTGAGTGTGGCTTATAAAAATAACCGATATTTTTTTCCAACGCAAATTAAGACGGCGCAAAGAAACTTGAGTACCTTCTCCGCAATCAAAGAGAAAAAGCTCGCCCTCGCGCCTTAACAAAACAGATGTTAAATGCCTATTGGGAAGCGGCATCATGCCGCCGCAACCAAGAATAAACGCTTCAAGATTCATATTGGAAAAATCGCCCTCGAAATGCTAGTCGTCTTTTAGGCTGATTTTGTATTCTTTAACATCATCGCCGTTTATAATAGCGGCATTACGTCCGCCCTGCTTCGCGGTATACAACGCCTTATCAGCCAAATCGTACAGAACTTTTGTGTCACGGTAAGCTCCGCAACGCGAAATATATACGCCAATACTCATTGTTACAAAATCGTTTACTTTGGATTTTTCATGCGGAATCTTTTTTTCTTTTATAGCCGCAATCCAATGATTAATAACAACATCAACATGGGAACTATCCTTTTCAAACCACAACGCGGCAAATTCTTCGCCGCCGACTCTCGCCGTATAAATTCCCAAATCATCTTTTAAACTGTTTAATACCGCGCCTATCGTTCTAAGACAATCATCGCCCTTTAGGTGTCCGTAGTGGTCATTGTAGAATTTAAAGAAGTCGATATCCGCAATAGCTATGCATATCCAGTCGTCGGAAGAACGGAAATTTGAAAGATACCTTTGGAAGGTATTAGAAAAGTCGCGCTTGTTTCTAAGACGCGTTAACTCATCTGTGATACTTTGATCTTCATACTTGTTGCGTTCTTCCTCAAGTTGGCTTGCGCTTAACTCCAACCCCATTCGTAATTTTGATATTTGCCAACTAAAAAATATGCTGATAGAAGCGGCAATAAGTATATGCACAATATCATAAATCCAAATTTGATAATCTTTTAATAAAATGGCACAAACAATAAAAACAGTCGACGCGCCTAACGTAAGAAGAAAATTAAATTGCGGAGGATTAATAAACAATAAAAGAGCAATTACCAAAAACGCGTAAATTACAGAAGCCGGTTTATCCGGATTTGTCCAAATACTTTGATATATGCCAAAGAACATTAAGTTGATATAGTAAAATGTTATTAAAAGATAAATAACATGGTTTTTTACATTAACCTGCTGCATTACATAATTTGAAATAAAATAAATCAGCATTGCTATAGCGGCGACAAGAAGACAAACGCCTACGCTGAAAAAATGCAACTCTTCGGCGACTAAAGGTATTACAGAGTATAAAAACGCGTATATCGCTACTATTAAGTTTCCCTGTTTCAGGTTTTGAAGATTATTAAAGAATGTATTATTCATACATTGCTGATACTGCTCGCGTCCGAACGAGTAAAATCTCCAGTTGTAAAAGAATTTTTTCATAAATATCCTTTTTATATTATATACCCTTTTTTATAGAAATGGAACAGAAAAACAAGCTTTTTTGGACAAAATTACAAATAATACGAGTATGTCAATTTAATGTCTCATTTTACTGCGTTCGGCAAAACCTGTTAAATTCTGGAATTCCAACAAAGAACCGTCGTCCAATATGACTTTTCCCGAAAAAAAGCCGCAAACCTGCCTGCGGGTAGAACTATAAAAAAACAGGCTATGGCGGTCGATTCTTTCCTGATGGGGGGAAAATGTCATTTCCAGGCGATTATCGTTGCTTGTAAAGCGCCAGGGGGAAAGCCAGTTTGAAAGGGGGATATGGAATGTTACCTGGTCAAGTTTGTGCAATTTTCCGTCGACAAAAAAGCCGTTTTCCGTCCCAAGTGAGGAATCCGCCCAACTGTAGCCAATACAGAAACTTAACTGCCTCCCCTCGCTTATTCCGCAAGCGGTCGCCCAATACCGAATATCGGCTTTTGGACGTACAATCCTGTTCCAGTCCAGAATACCCCATGCGTTTCCTCGGGTAAATACAATTTCAGTACCGCCATATTGAATTACCCCCTCCACATAGAAACAAGGGGAACAACGCGCATACCTGAATGTGTATTTTTCGTTTCTCCACGACTGATTTGTAAAAAGCGATTCAGAATTGTCAAATTCGCTTAAAACCAACTCTCCCCGCAGACTCCTATGGCGTCCGAATTTGGGAATATCAACCTTGATTATTCTTGCGCCCTCTTCCATGCAGACGAAATCAAGGCGTATTTTTTTAGTACGACAGCGAATTTTCCCTGTTTTACTGCTGACAGGCATATTGTAAGAGCCAAAAGGCAGCCATGTCTTGAAAATTTGAGTGGAACGTTTTTTATCCCTAAGCGAGATAACGGAAATACCCATGTAACCAAGCCAACTGTCGTCTTTTACTTCAAAAACAACCATGTGGGTTGGAGTATATACAATATATCGATCCGATTCGGTTATCCTATGCCTGTCCGCGTAAACCATTACAGGGTCGTAGGAAAGATATTCCTGCCTTGCCCAGCCAAAATTGATAGGCAGCCCCATATCGTCAAATAATGGCACTTCCCTGCAAATTTCATTTTGAGGCATATTTAACCTGTTTACATGTAATCGTCATCATGGTATTAAGATAACATGGATTACACGGGAATAAAAGCGTTGGTAATGGGGCTTGGCTTGCACGGCGGGGGGCTTCAATCTGCGCTTTTTCTACTCAAGCGCGGGGCAGAAGTTACAGTTACCGATTTAAGAGACGAAAAAACTCTTTCGCCTTCCATAAAGGAATTGGATACCGCCTGTAAAGCTTTGGGGCGGCAACCTGTGCGCTATGTTTTGGGCAAGCATGAAATTGACGATTTTAAAAACGCCGATATTGTAATAAAAAACCCGGGCGTAAAACCCGACTCTCCTTTTTTGCAAGCCGCCAAACGCATAGAAACAGACCTTTCACTTTTCCTGACGCAATCCAAAGCGAGGCTTTTCGCGGTAACGGGAACTAAGGGAAAAAGCGGAACATCCTCCGCACTCCACTGGATTCTTTCAAAAGACAGAAAAGCGGGCAAAGCGTATCTTGGCGGAAACATTACGGTCTCTCCCTTAACATTTTTGGAAGAACTAACGGAAGCTGACGATGTAGTCCTAGAGCTTTCAAGTTTTCAGTTGGGGGACATAAAAAACAATGTCAACACTGACGGAAGTCCGCTGTTAAAACCCGCAGCCGCCATTTTAACCCCGATAATGCATGACCACCTTGACCGTTATGCGTCAATGGAAGAATATGTCGATGACAAAAAAAATATTTATCGTGGGCAGGACTCAAACTGCGTTACAATAGCAGGAGACGATGATTGGGGGAAAATATTCTTATCTGAAACAAAAGCCCGTAAACTTATCCGTTCCTGCAAACAGGAGCTTTCTTTAGCGTTAGGCGAAGGGCAAAGCGGCGGTTGTATCGACTCAAGCGGGCGAGGCATTGCCCGTCTTCTTAACTTTCAGGGAGTACCAGAAGAAATTACGGAATTGGTTCCGCAAAAGATACTTACACCGGGCAGTCATCAAAAAATAAATATGCTCTCTGCGGCTCTTGCGGTTTTTGCCCTCGGCGGCAAAGCGGATACTATCCGCGCCGCTCTTTCAACTTTCCCCGGAATAGAACACCGATTAGAGTTTTTCCATGAATCAAAAGGAATACGCTACTACAACGACAGCGCCGCCACAATCCCCGAAGCCGCCGCCGCCTGCATAGAAGCATTAACTGAACCGTCTGTAACGCACGGAGGCTTAGTCCTTGTAACAGGCGGCACTGACAAAAACCTTGATTTTTCTCCCCTTGCAAGAGCCGCAAAAAAAGCAAAAGCAATTATTCTGCTTGAAGGCACAGGCAGTGAAAAACTCATTCCCTTGTTACGTGAAAATGGCGTCTCTTACAGCGCACCTTTTAACGATTTGGACAAAGCCGTCTGGTGTGCGATAGAAAAAGCGTCCAGTACGGACACTATCGCTCTTTCACCCGGATGTGCCAGCTTTGGAATGTTCTTAAATGAATTTGACAGAGGCAGAAAGTGGAAAGAAGCCGTACTGCGGTTGGGTAGATGAAAGAATTTTAATACTACTTACTGATTTGTTTTTTCATATTTTATTTATTATTATATCTTACCACTTCACCTTTTGCATGAACATTAGTATAAGACATAAAAATATAATTATGGAACATCATTGGTACAAGCAATAAATAGTTTTTATTTGAATAATTTCTTTCTATGATTATATTTTTTATATCTATCTCACCTGTGTAATTTTTTTTTGCTATTTTTAATAATTCATAATACGATCTTTCCAATAAAAGATTATTTTTTCTCCAATTAATTGTTGTTTCAAACGTAGTTTCAACATAACCAATGACTTCAATTTTTTCTAATTCATTTTCTGTTATGGTTGATCCATAAATAAATTTATTATTTGAAGCACATGAATTCAATAATAAAATTAATATTATGGTAGAAATTTCTTTAAAATTTCTTAATGATTTCATATTTGCCGCCTTACTACATTATGCTTTTACAATTATTACTTTACTTATTAATATTCCAAAAACAACAAATAATATGCATAATATATTATTTATAAAAATATTTAATAATGCCTGTTTATAATTTCCATTCATAAAGCATTGTACCGTTTCCAATGAATATGTTGAAAATGTAGTATAACCGCCTAAAAAACCTGTTATAATAAATAATCGTAATTCTATTGGAATAATATATGTTTCAAATGTTTTATAAAAAAATCCAATAATTAATGAACCTATACTATTTACAAATAAAGTCCCAAGAGGAAAATTTTGAATAAATTTATTATTTATATATTGCACGCAAAGATACCTTGATAAAGCCCCTAATCCACCGCCAATAAATACATAAATAATATTCATAAAACATTTTCCTACTATATTTTCAGTTTAGTCAATATTTATTTTTTTAATATGTTATTATTAGAGTAATCCAAAGCCATCTATTGTCACCGCTTGAATTATTATACAACACAAATGCTGAGCGATTATTATTTAATGTATCTTTAACAGACTGTATAAAATTTTGGTCAAACTCTAAATGAATAAGAAGCGCATCAATTTCAGAAGATGTCATTGTTTTAGAAGAATCAACAAAAAGAGAAGGTTTTAGTGAACTTTCGGGAGATATAGAGACACTTTGTTCATTAGAACCAATAACATCAATTAGATGACCATCTCTTACCCAATAGGTAGTTATCCAATTATTTTCCTTACAACTATTTAATCCTATTATTAAAAGTAAAGACGCAAAAAGACTGATAAAGAGAGATTTTTTGTTTATTTTCATCAGTAACTCCTTAAAAAATATACTTAAAATTACAGCTATTATATTAATTTAAACAATATTTATTATTTTGTCAATATATTATCTATATTAATTGCATTTATTATTTATAATAAATTTAACCTATATGT
>NZ_BDHD01000091.1:0-7304 GCF_054786075.1 Treponema sp. R6D11
CAGAAAAAAAAGCGCGGCTCAAACTCTTGCCGCAAGATTTGCCGCAAAAGAGGCGTTTGGCAAGGCTCTAGGCACGGGGCTTGCAGGAATTGAATTAAAAGATATTATTGTAATTAACAACGATAAAGGGAAGCCCGATATAAAATTAACAGGAACTGCGGAAAATGAATTTGAGAAATCAGGCGCAAATAAAGTGCATCTTTCTCTTACCCACGAAAGGGAAAACGCGATAGCCATGATCGTTTTGGAGGGGGCGTAAAATGGTAAGAAAAAAAAAGAAAGTAGAAGACGAAGACAAAGAACTAAAACTAACTTATCAATCAAAAAAAGAATTTGTCTGCCCTGTTTGTAACGCTCAATTTCGTAAAGAAGAGCTTTTTTCGGGCGGCGGCAGATTGATAGCGGGAAAACTTACAGATGAGCTTCACAGGCTTTATGAGCCTTCAAAAAAATACGGAATAATTTTTCCGCTTGTATACGAATCAATTGTCTGTCCTGAATGTTGGTTTTCTTCCATGGAAAATGATTTTCAGATACTGCCAAAAGAAAACGCTGATGCGGCAAAAGCCGACACGGAAAATCGCACAAAAGATACTTTGGCTATTTTCCCCGGCGTCGATTTCCATGAAAACAGAACATTGATGGACGGAGCGGCTTCATTGTATCTTACCTTACGTTGTTATGATTTTTACAACAAACAAAATTCCCCTACAATTAAGCAGGGTCTTGCCGCTATTCGTTGCGCGTGGCTTTTAGACGAGCTTAATAAAAAATATCCCGATCAACATTATGACTGGCTTGGAACTCTTTTCCGAAAAAAAGCGCATTATCTTTACAACGAGGCTCTTTCGCGCGAACAGAGCGGCAGGGAAACGCTTTCCGGCATAAAAGTTTTTGGTCCCGACACTGATAAAAATTATTCTTACGAAGGAATGTTATACATGTGCGCCTACCTTCGTTACAAATACGGTCCCGCGCACAACGAAGATGAAAGAAAAACGTCCCTTGAAGACGCGCGCCGCACAATCGCAAAGCTCTTTGGCATGGGCAAGGCGTCCAAAGACAAACCGGGCGCGTTTCTTGAACACGCAAGAAAACTCTACGATACAATCAATCAGGAACTTTCCGAAAACGAGTAACATGGAAAGGAATATCAAACTTGTCATCGCTTATGACGGAACAGATTTTTGCGGGTGGCAGAGACAGGAAAACGAAAGAACAGTACAGGGCGTGATAGAAGACGCTCTGGAAAAATTGCACAGCCACCCTGTAGGCTTGACAGGCTCAGGCAGGACTGATTCAGGCGTTCACGCTGTGGGGCAAGTCGCCAATTTTTACACGGATATCGAAAGCATTCCCCCAGAACGTTTTGCTCCTGCGCTGAACTCATCTTTGCCCCATGAGGTAAGAGTACTTGAATCCAGAGAAACAGACAAGGAATTTCACGCCCGATTCAGCGCAAAGGCGCGGATTTACCGCTATCAATTTATCTGCCGTCCTCTTCTGCCGCATGAAAGCCGCTACAATCTGCAATTACGCCGTTTCCCGCGCGTAGAGGTTCTTAACGAATACGGCAGACTGCTCTTGGGAGAAACAGACTGCTCTATTTTTGCAGGCGCGGGGGATACAAGCGCTTCAAAAAATCGCTATGTTTACAGAGCGTACTTTTACATGGCGGGAGATACGCTAATTTTTGAAATCTGCGCCAACGCCTTCCTTCGCAACATGGTTCGCTCCGTAGCCGGAACCTTCCTTCACTACGAAGAAGCGGACACGCCGCCTGAAAAACTGCGGGAAATCATCGCTTCTGGGGAGAGATCCCTTGCGGGTACTACCCTTCCCCCTCAGGGGCTATTTCTTTGGCAGGTGGAATATTAATTCGCTACTTTGAATTTACCGCGCATAATAATTTATCAAACAGCCATCAATCAGTATCTGCCGCTCCGCATCCGTCAGTTCCCCCAGAGCGACGGATATTTCTACTGTTTTTTCACCTAACACATAGCCTGAGATTTGTTCCTTCTTCTCTTGAACAGCAGACTTAATTCCGGGGAAAAAGATATAATCGCCGTTTGAAAAGGCGGATTCGTCCGTAACAAGGAAGGGTAATATGCCCCAGTTGATAAGGTTCGATCTATACCGCTTTGTAGCGTATTCAAGCGCGAGGTTTGCGGATGCGCCAAGTACACGCTGGCAGGAAGCGGCTTGCTCTCTTGCGGAACCGTCACCGGGTTTGCGGGCAAAAATAGCGCTTCCTATACCGATGCTTGCAAGTCCAATTCCCGAACAGCCCGCAATGCTCTGTATTGAGTGCAGTATCTTTTCCAATTCGCCGTCGGTGCTACCTTTACCTCTTTGCTCCTCAAGAGACTGTATCTCTTTTGCCCGCTTAACGTAGGAAGGGTCTTTACGGCTTAAAGTAAATTCTGCCAGCTTTAGCGGATTTGAGCGATACGAGGAAGTTTCCCCCGACGGAATTAACTCATCGGTAGTGGTAACGGCATCTGTTATAAAACTTACCACTTTTATTAAAAGGTTTTCAGGCAGAGCGGGCATCTTGGTCCAGTCTTTTATATTGGGACCAAAGATCAAGTCTGTTTGCGTTTTTGGACTTCCAACGCCGTTGTACACACGCTTTTCGTAAATGGTTTTGTCAAAAAAGAATTTGTATTTGCCGTATTTTACGTTTATTTCCGTAGCGGAGGTAATTTTACCGCCGTTAACCGCAGTAGCGGCGATTGAACGCGCGTCCATAAGAGCAACAGAAGCAATCTGCCCGTCATTCGGCTTTGAACCTTCCCTATTCGGAAAATTGCGCGTAACGTGGCGAATAGATAGTTCGTTATTTGCGGGCGTATCTCCGGCTCCAAAACACGGTCCGCAGAAAGCTTCGCGCACAAGAGCGCCAGTTTTCATAAATGTTTCAACAGCGCCATTTTTTACCAGTTCAAGATAAGTAGGCTGGCTTTCGGGGTATACGCTCAATGAAAAATTACCGCTTCCCGTTGAGTGTCCATTTAATATATCCGCCGCCGCCATAATGTTAGAAAAAATCCCGCCTGAACAGCCTGCGATTATCGCCTGATCCGCCCATATCCCGCCGTCATGGTATTTAACGCCAAGATTCAGGTTAAGACCTGTCTCTTTATTTTCTTTTTCAATTTTAGCGAAAATATCTTTTGCGTTTTTTTGCAGTTCTTTAATTGTGTACACATTACTTGGGTGGAACGGCAAAGCTATACACGGCTCTATTTTTGATAAATCAATCTTGATAAATCCGTCATAGTAAGCGACGGCGGCTGGCTTTAGCTCTTTGTAATCGCCTACCCTTCCCCGCTCTTTAAGATATGTTTTTACATTGTCGTCAGTTTCCCATATCGAAGACCAGCAGGCGGTCTCGGTAGTCATTACGTCGATTCCGTTGCGGAAATCTATCGACAGTTTATCAACTCCCTCTCCGATAAATTCCATCACTTTGTTTTTTACATAGCCGTTATTAAAAACCGCGCCAATTATCGCAAGAGCAACATCCTGCGATCCTACTCCTTTAGCTAACTGTCCCTCAAGATAAATACCCACCACTTGCGGATACGCCATATCGTAGGTTCTGTTCACTAACTGTTTGGCTAGTTCTCCGCCGCCTTCGCCGACAGCCATTGTTCCCAACGCGCCGTAACGGGTGTGGCTGTCCGAGCCTAAAATCATTTTACCGCAACCTGCCATCATTTCGCGGTTAAAACTGTGGATAACGGCAAGGTGGGGCGGCACATAAATACCGCCGTATTTTTTAGCGGCGGAAAGAGCAAACACATGATCGTCCTGATTAATTGTTCCCCCGACCGCACACAGGCTGTTGTGGCAGTTGGTAAGCACATAGGGCATGGGGAACTTGTCCATTCCGCTTGCGCGGGCGGTCTGAATTATTCCCACATAGGTAATGTCATGGGAAGCAAGAGAATCAAATTTAAGGCGAAGGTTACAGTCGTCGCCTGAATTATGAGCGGACAAAATACCATAGGAAATCGTTCCCTTTTTTGCCTGCTCTTTGGTAGCGGTTACGCCGCCCTGCCGCAATTTCGCCTGTGCGTTGTCGTCATCGGCTATTATTTGAGCGCCTTTTATTACATAGGCTCCGGATTTGTAAATATCAATCATAGGGACATTATAGTTGGATTTTTAAGATTGTTAAATCCCTGTTTTTATTGATTATTTTTATCAATTTAATGTAGAATATATCTCTAATTTGAATGTTTTTTATTTGCCGATACCAAAAAAAATTATTATTTTTATATATATGTACAACGTATGCAATAATGGGAAAATAATAAAGTTAAGACTGCTATTTACTTTTTGCGTTATAATTCTTCTTTTTTCTGGTTGCAATAATGTCTGGATGGAAGATATTTTACAACCTAAAACTATTACTTTTGAAAGCAATGGGGGGAGTTATGTTGAATCTCAAATTATCTACAAAAATGAAAAAATATCAGAACCGCAAACTCCTTCAATGGTGGGTTACACTTTTGAAGGTTGGTATACTGATAACATTTACTTTACTGCCAGATGGGATTTTGAAAGAACACCTAAAAAAGACATGACCCTTTACGCCAAGTGGCTGCTTAATAGTAACAACCACCCACATGAACCTTTTAACAGCATAGATAAATTAGAAACATATCTGCAAAGCCTCCCGCAAAGCAATACTCCCTATGATATTGAGTTGGATATTGATAATTTGGAGGACATTGCAAAGATTATAAAAAAATATCCTAATATTCTTATCAATCTTATTCTTACTAGCAATAACATTAACAACATTGAGCAATTCTATTTTAGCAACTGCAATAACCTTGTCAGCGTAGTCTTGCCAAACAGCGTTACCAGTATAGATGATTTTTCTTTTTCTTCATGCCCTAACCTTACAAGCGTAACTATTGGAAACAATGTTACAAAAATTAATGTTAACGCTTTTTATAATTGTACTAGCCTTACCGAGATAACCATTCCTGAGAGTATTACCTTTATTGGGGAATGCGCTTTTTTAGATTGCGACAGCCTGATAAGCGTAACATTTGAAGGTATGATTTATTACGATGATTTAAAAACTCATGCGTTTCCCGGAGATCTGCAGGAGAAATTTTACAAAAATAACAAAAACTATGGAACACCCGGAACATACACCAGACCAGACAGCGCAAGCCAAACTTGGACAAAACAATAACTCTTAAGATTATTCCCTAATAAGGCTATGGAAAAAAGCAATCAAAATCAAATTGTTTTATTAAGCCGTCTTGCCCTACAACCTCCTCTTGGGTTAATCCCCTGAAGTCGACAATATCCTTTTTTTCTCCTTCTTTCGTGCCATGACCATTTTATCTCCTTCGGTATTTCTACCATTTTATGGTCATTTACACAATTTTTATGCTAAGCTCCATGCTTATGGTTTTATTTTTTGCCTTAATTCCGCCGCATTATTATATATTTCGTCTATAGTCATATCCTTAAATAGATTTTCCTGCCATTTTGTATAATCAAACGGCTCCTTTTGTATGAGCATAACAAATCGTTCGGCTTCAACTAATCCCAAATTTTTTATTAAAGTATCCATACCTTCTGTTCTTATTAGTGTATCTGTTCTCATTTTTCACCTCCCTCTATATAAAATTGACGTATAAAATCAAGCGGGTTTATAAACTTTATTTCAGAAATATTTTTATTTAATACTTTTCTGTTCGTTGTTAAAAAATAATCACATTCTGCTTTTATTGCGCAAGCAATATGTAATGCGTCTTTTTGTTTTATATTTTTTTGCATTATTTCTCTACCTCTTATTAATATTCTTTCTGTAGGGTCAATATCTAAAACCGCTATATTTTTCCACCTCATAAAAGCCAATTGCCTGTCATAAAACGGATTAGCGGAAACTTCATAATCCATCATAAAAGACCATGCAAGCTCATAATTTTTTTCTAATATCTCGTTTTGTATAAAGAGTTTTGCTTCTGCTTCTAATCGAATATTGAGGTTAGTTTGGTCATCATAAGGTCTGTTCAAGCAACAATTGTCTAAGTAAAGTCTGGTTTTTGCCAACTTCAATACCTCTATTTAGTTAATGTACAAAGAAAGACTTGTTTATTCAAGTGCTGTCATCGTAATATACGCGTAAAAAAAGTAAGAAATCTTTCAAATTTTTTCAAATTCAGTCAAGCAAAACGACACTTTCAACCCATATAAGGTATGTAGTTTTTTAGCCGTTTTTAATGGCAAACCGCTTTGAGGCAGGGAACTACAAATCTTATTTTGGAGGACATTTCATGGAAAATGTTAACCGGAACCACAAGAACAGCGTCTTTTCTTCGCTGTTCAGTAATCCGGATGTTCTGCGAGAACTCTACTCGGCAATCGAAGGTATCCCTATCCCGACGGATATACCTATTGATATTAATACGCTTTCAAACGTTCTGGTTATGAAGCAGATTAACGATGTCTCTTTCTTACTCGACAAACGCCTTGTCGTGCTTATTGAGCATCAGTCTACAATATTTAGGCATACTGCCCGTTAATGGGCAGTATGTACTACGATATGTTATTCAACTACTTTTCCAAGTGAAAACACTTGACTAACTTGGTCTTTTCCCATTTCTCCATTTTTATTCATGGCTTCCCATTTTTCTTTATAATCTTTCTTTCCTGCATTTACCTCATCGGTAATGTCTATAAAGCACCAATCAATGCCCTTTGTAAACATATCTTTCATTATTTGCTTTGTAGCTTCGCCGACATCGACTTTATTAAACACTGTTGCCATTTGATAATAATGTCCGGGCTGGAAATTATAGGTTATTTTTCTGCATCCATTTGGCGTATTAGTCAGACTTTGATCTACAGTTGCGACAACCGAATGTTTGCCTGCCGGAACCTGCAATATAGGATTCGCAATTTTGTACTGAGAAGCATTCTGTCCTCCTGCGCCTTTCAAATTCATTGTAGACAAAGGTCCAACCACGCCAAATTTGGTTTCGTCAAACATTAAAACAAAACTTTCATTGGGGAAATAAAGAATAGCGCTTTCCTGAATAGATACGTTTTTGTCAATAATCTTTTTTGCTTTTGGCGGTTTAGCCTGAGCAAAAACCATGGTAACTGTCAACATCAACAGTCCGATAATAAGTAATGTTTTTTTCATAAAAACTCCTTTTTTGTGATTTATCCCTGATAATCACATATTTTTCCGCGCATTATTACGCATAATTTCACCAACGGTAAAACTATTTAATAATGTTTTAAAAGGAGTATAAAGAAAC
>NZ_BDHD01000092.1:0-7264 GCF_054786075.1 Treponema sp. R6D11
ATTTGTAGATGTTTTGCCTAACATGGCTGTTTTTTCACTCATGGTAATATTTTGCGGTTTTTGGGCGGTTTTGTCAAGTGCAAAAAATTGGTGGTCAGTTGCCAACTGTAACTTTTTCAGGCAGTTTGTAACCGGCAGCCTGCATTATTTTTTGCGATAGCGGGCTGCAGCCCGGATCCGTATTATGTACGGGTAGAGTTTATCGAAGGCGTGCCGGAAAACGGCATTGTGGGAACTCCCCTTACCATTACCGGAAAAGTAAGACCAGCATTTGCCAGCAACACCGACATTGTTTGGTCTGTCGTAGACGGCGGAAACACAGGCGCGAACATAAGCGGAAATATTTTAATTGCAACGTCAAGCGGGACTGTTACAATAAGAGCGACAGTGGCAAACGGCAAAGCGGAAGGAAAAGCATATACTGAAGATTTTGAAATTATTATAAGCAACAGCGCTATAGGCGGAGGCGTCGCCCTTACAATAACTCCTCCCGTTAAAAACGGTACGCCGAGTACTGTTGCAAGCGGCGACGGTAATTTTACTGTCGGAGCGGTTTCGTGGCTGCCTAATGATAACCCGTTTAAGAGCGATACCGCATACACGGCAACTGTTACGCTTGCGGCGAATGAAGGCTATGCTTTCCCGAGCGGAATTACAGCGACTGTAAACAATAACAATGCAGATGTGACTGAGAACACCGAAACAAGCATAACAGTTTCGTACACATTCGCAAAAACTCTTGCAAAGGATATTACCGGATTAACGATTATAACACAGCCGAAACTGGCATATACAGAAGGAGATCAGCTTGATCTTTCCCTTCTTGTGGTAAGACTTATCTTTGACTCAGGTTCACCGGAAGACGTTGCTTACAGTAATTTTGACAGTTACAATATAACAACAAGTCCTTTAAATGGAACTGCGCTTACCTTATCGCATGACGGAAATCATGTCGCTGTGTCAGTAGGCACGCATTCGCAAAACACAGATAATTTGACAGTAAATAAAAGAAACGCTTCCGACGTTGACTTCCCCACGGCGGCGGCAATAACCTACGGAGCGGCGCTTTCGAGCTCAACCCTAAGCGGAGGCAATACAGACCGCGGCACTTTCGCATGGCAAAACCCCTCGACAATACCCACAGTAAACAACAGCGGGTATTTAGTAGAGTTTACTCCGAATGATACGGCTACTTACGATTATTCAGGCGTAGAAGGTTGGAACAGCGCCTCTAACAAAGTTATAAGGACTGTTTCTATTACTGTAAACAAAGCCGCAGGTTCTGCGGTAAGCAAACCCGCTGTAAGCGGTTCGCCCACAAGCAGCAGTATTACCGTCAGTGCGGCAACTTTGACAAATAATGCGACAGGACAAAGCATAGAATACGCCATCAGCACATCGAGTAGCGGAAATGATTTATCCTATCAGGACAATACGACATTTAGCGGATTAACTTCCGGCACAACATACTATGTCTACGCCCGCTCAAAGTCCAGTACCAACTATAACGCCGGTACGCCAAACGTCAGCGATGGAATAACAACCTCTATTGCGGTTACCTTAAACAGCGTAACCGCGAACGGCTCGTCTACGCAAACTACAACGCAGTTAACGCTTACCTTTAGCACGGCAATTACAGGTCTTGCCGTTGGCGACATCGCCCTTAGCGGAGTAACAGGAGTAAGCAAAGGAACGCTCAGCAATTCTGGAGCAGTGTACACACTGACAATCAGCGGATTTACCGCAGGCGGAACTTTGAGCGTAGCGGTGGAGAAATCTGGCTATGCTATTAGCGGGTCGCCACAAACAGTAACAATTTATTACGCTACAGCAGTTACATTTAGCAGCGTAACCGCGAATGGCTCATCTACGCAAACTACTACGCAGTTAACGCTTACCTTTAGCACGGCAATTACAGGTCTTGCCGTTGGCGACATCACCCTTAGCGGAGTAACAGGAGTAAGCAAAGGAACGCTCAGCAATTCGGGGGCAGTGTACACACTGACAATCAGCGGATTTACGGATCCAAAACTTATAGAGGCTGTTAATACATGGCTTAAAGGCATTACAGGTTATTTTGAAATAGGAACCGAACCTGTAATAGTTGAATTGTCTAACGGCTTTAGCCGTAACAGCTTTAGCCGCAACGGTTTTAACAAAAGCGACAAATATCGTTATGCGACAATAGCTCCTATCGGCTCTACAAATTGGTCGGTAGTCACTTTATTTGATTCTTCATCTCTTTTTAGTTTTACAAAATTAATACCTTTATTTGTGCTAATGTGCGTTTTATTTATTGCCTTTGCGTTTGCTACCAGCATTATAAGTTATCGGTTTTTATACAAACCTGCGGTGGATTTGTCTTATTCCAAAGACGAATTTCTGGCAAGAATGAGTCATGAAATACGCACACCCATGAACGCTATTACCGGCATGGTGGAGCTTGCTTTGCGCGAAGATATGACTAACGCCGCCAAAGAGCATATCCTTACAGTTAAACAGGCGGGAGCAAATCTTTTGTCACTTATCAACGATATTCTTGATTTTTCTAAAATTGAAAGCGGAAGACTGGAAATCATTCCTACAAAATATATGCTTTCATCTTTGATCAATGATACGGTCAACATTATTCGTATGAGGTTAAAGGAAAAACCCTTACGGTTCTTTACCAACATAGACGGGAATATTCCCAACAACCTTTACGGAGACGAAATACGTCTTAGGCAAATTATTCTTAACCTTCTGACTAACTCGATAAAGTATTCGGAAAAGGGGCAAATTGGTTTAATTGTTACCGCAGATAAACGTAACGACAAACGAATCTGGCTTAAGATATCCGTAACCGATACAGGAAAAGGAATAAAACCGGAAGATCAGAAAAAGCTTTTTGAAGAATTTGTTCAGGTAGACACACAGAAAAACAAAGGCATAGAAGGCACGGGACTTGGACTTGCCATTACCAAACACCTATGCGTCGCTATGGGCGGGAATATAAAAGTGGAAAGCGAATACGGCAAAGGAAGCGTATTTACGACAACTATCCCGCAAGACATTGAATCGCAAGAACCCTTTGCCATGGTTGAAGATCATGACAAAAAGAAGGTGCTGATTTATGAAAGACGGCTTGTATACGCAAAATCTATATGCTGGGCTTTGGAGAATATGAATGTTTTTTATACTTTGGCAATGACTGTAAATGAATTTACTGATGCTTTGCGCAAAGAAGAATGGTCATATGTATTCTCCGGTTATGGTATTTACAAAGATATTAAATCGGTTATTGAACAGGACGATTCTGCTTTTTACGGAAAAAAAAAACCGCCTGTAGCTTTAATGATAGAATGGGGAACTGAAACCCACATACCAGGTGTGCGTTTTATGTCCGTACCAGTAAATTCCCTGTCAATTGCCAACGTATTGAACGGACGTGAAGACAATAAAGGATACCATAAAAGTTTCGGCGGAGTGCGATTCACAGCTCCCCGCGCACGTATTCTTGTGGTAGACGACATCTCAACTAACCTAAAAGTTGCTGAGGGGCTTCTTGCCCCCTACCATGTGATAGTAGACACATGCCTTACCGGTTTACAGTCCATAGAACTGGTAAAACAAAATGAATACGACATAATATTCATGGATCACATGATGCCCGGAATGGACGGAATCGAAGCCACAGCCGCTATCCGCGCATGGGAAAGAGAAAAAAACAGCCCAAACTCCACCGAAGGTGAACCACAACAAACCCACACGAGTTTCACCGAAGACAAACATGGACAAACCCGCACGAGTTTCACCGAAGGTGAAACTCGAAGCGACAATAGGAATTTGCTAACGCAAATTCCTATTGTCGCACTGACCGCTAACGCCGTTGCCGGCATGAAAGAAATGTTTTTAGAAAACGGCTTTGATGATTTTCTCTCCAAACCCATAGATGTTTCAAAACTGGAAGAAATGCTTGACCGCTTGATACCGGAAGGGAAAAAGGAAAAAGGATATTCCACCCTTCAACAAACCAAAGAGACGGGAGAGCCACAAGAAGCGGATATAATTGAAATGGACATCTCCCCTATTCTCGGCGTTGATATTAAAAAAGGTATCGCCTTAACCGGCGGGACTTTGGAAATTTATAAACAAGTGTTGGCTATGTTCTGTAAAGATCTTGATGAGCGAATATTGTTTCTGCAAAAAGAGCCGAATGCGGATACACTACACACATTTGTAACTCATGTTCACTCCATAAAAAGCGCGTCCGCTGTTATTGGAGCGACGGAATTCTCGGCTATTGCAGCAAAACTTGAAGCCGAAGGCAAGGCAGGTAATATTGCCTTTATAAATGAAAACATACCTGATTTTTTACGACGGCTTGATGATCTGAAAAAAAATATTCTTTCCGCCTTGCCTGCAAACAAATAAACAGCAAGAATCAGTTAAGAAGTTTCTCTTAACTCGCGTAATTCATGAAGGGTGCGAAGTTTCCAGACGGCTTTTTCTTGAATTTGACGGACTCGTTCGCGGGTGATGCCTAAATATTTTCCAGTCTCTTCCAATGTAAGCGGATTTTCTCCGGTTAAACCAAAACGCAGTTGAATTATCCTCATCTCTCTTTCGGATAACTGAGAAAGTATTCCGCCTATTGTTTCCTGCAATGTCATGGAGAAAACCATCTCAAACGGTTCTGCTCTTGCGTCATCTTTGATTAAATCGGCAAGGCGGGTAAGGTTTCCGTCGTCAACAATGGTGTCTAAACTTGTGGTTTCCTGAGACAGCTTTACTATCTCTTTAACTTTGGAAACAGGCACGTCCAAGTATTCCGATAATTCTTCTTCATTGGGGTCGCGTCCCAAGTCTTGCGTGAGTTGTTTGGCTACATAGTAACATTTTTTAATCGTGTTAAGCATGTGAATCGGTATGCGGATAACGCGCCCCTTATCTCCTATGCTCTTGATAATAGCCTGCCTAATCCACCAAGTGCCATAAGTTGAAAAACGGCAGCCTCTTGTGTAATCAAAACGCTCTACCGCCTCAATAAGACCGATATTTCCTTCGTCAATCAAATCCAAGAGCGACAAACCGCGATGTTGGTAATTTTTTGCGATTGATACAACAAGGCGCAAGTTTGCGTTTATCATGGAATTTTTATAATGAAGAAGCGCGTTTTCAAGAGCGGTTTTTTCTTTGCTGTAATCAATATCTTTGTTTTTATTTTTTTCCGATTCAAGCTGTTTAAGCTTAGCGCGCAAACTTATTATTTTTTCTCCGATTATTTGCTCTTCCTGCAAAGTTAAAAGAGGAAATCTTGAAATTTGCCTAAAGTACAACGCCAAAGGATCAGATTCCTTCTGCGCCTTTACTTTTTTATGCGCTTTTTCTATTGGCTTTCTGGAGCGTTTAACCGCTTTCTCTAATCCTACTTCCATTTTCAACCCCTTATGTCCTTTGATTATTTCCCGCTCTCGGAGCTAAAGCCGGATCCATGGGATTATCGTTTCGGAAAACCATAAAAAATAGCTGCGGTTTTACCGAAACGGCGTTGACGCCTAACTTTCCTAATTCCATTCCCGGCGTTATTCTGTCGCCTACATTTACAGTTATAGTTTCACAGCCGCCATACATGTAGTAATAACCGCCTTGTGTCTCTACAATTACAACTCTGCCAAACTTGCGCCAAGGTCCTGCGGATACCACATTCCCCTGCGTTAAACTTTTTACTGATTCAAGTTGCTCTCCCTCTACTACAACGCCCATTTGCCCCGTCATATAGGAAATATCTTTTGGTACTATGGGCCAGCGTAAAGCGTAAATTCCCGCCGCTGTCTTAGTTGAAGAAGTTGACTTAGCTGACACAGGCGGCTTTACCGAGGCTGTATTGGTAATGGTTATTTGCGGCGCGGAAGAAGTTTTTCCCGGCACTTTAATTACATCGCCCACTTTAAGCACATGACCGGAAGAAAAATCGTTTATTTCCTGTAATTTCTGCAAAGTAATGTTATTACTGCGCGCTATGCTGTAAAGCGTGTCGCCTTTTACCGCCTTGTAATTGACCAACGTCATCGTGTTGCTTGCAACCGCGACAGGTACATTTACCGCGCTTCCCGGCAAAGATTGACCATCAGTCGGAACCGGTATTCTCAATTTTTTCCCGACACTGATTTTGGAAGGATCTGAAATGCCGTTTGCCCTCATAAGTTCTTCCGCTGTTATATGATAAAAGCGGGAAAGCGAATAAATGGTATCTCCTTTTCCGACAACATGGATCAACTCATCTGCGGCAAGCGCTCCAGAGTTAAGGACGCCGACCAAAACAAGCAATAATGAAAGACTTTTCAGATATTTCACGGCTCTTAATTATCGGCATAAAGGTCGAATTTCCGCACCCGAATTCTGATGTTTTTTTCGCTTTTTTACAGGTTTTTTCTAAAAATAAGCGGGATTTCCGCACCCGCTCGCATAATTTATTCATTATTATATTATAGAGAATGATTTAACTGTGAAGGCAGGGGCGAAAGGTAAAGAAAGATGAAAGACACCTTTTTTCCCTTTTGCAATACAATGATGCATAAAGATTATACAAAATACCACTTGATAACGCTCTTTTTTTGATCTATATTTACATATAATAAATGTTAGGGGCAGATGATGTTATTTACAAAAACAGATATGTTTGGGATCGTTATAAAAACGATTTGAACCAGCGGAAACATCATTTGAGCTTTGAGACCGCTTCATTGGTCTTTGATGATCCATTTTATATCGAAGAATTCGATGAAGAAAATTCAGTTGCGGAAGAAAGATTTAATGTTACTGGTTCGGTAACTGGTTTGATTAATAATGCTTTGGTTACCGTTTCAGTTGTTTATCGTGGCGATTTGATACGGATTTTTTCAGCCAGGGATGCTGATACATTGGAGGTACGAGATTATTATGAACAACTCCAGGGATACCTTAATGAACAAGATGAAGATTGATCATGAAATTGAAGAAATGAAAACACACCCTATTGATTATTCAGATATACCCGAAAGGAAAAACGGCGTAAGAGTGCGGTTAGTCCGCAGGGAATTTCTTGATACCTTACCGCCTGACATTGTGAGAGAAATGGCTCGCCGCCGACTCAAAGAAATGCAGGCTGCCGGTTACAAACTGCCTGAAAAAGTTACAGTTGGCAACTGACCACCAATTTTTTGCACTTGACAAAACCGCCCAAAAACCGCAAAATATTACCATGAGTGAAAAAACAGCCATGTTAGGCAAAACATCTACAAAT
>NZ_BDHD01000093.1:0-7231 GCF_054786075.1 Treponema sp. R6D11
GATCTAAATGAAGAGTGTGTACAGTGGCAGTCAGTTTGATAGGGCTCGACTAGAAGATCTATGGAGCCTGATGGACGACATTAGATTAATAACGCAAAAATCCTCTAAATCACTTGATGATAAGGTAGTTCCGACATTCTTTTACGATGCAACCGCGAGGGCGGGATTGTCTTAGGAATCCGCCGTAAGTTACATTCGCGGAAAATAAATTTCAACAGACAACGCCATAACACTTGGGAAGTAAAAGGTTTCCCCAGATAATCGGGCATTCCGTTCCTTTTGTAAAGCTCTTTGTCGGTGGACAGAATATTTGCAGTCATGGCGACGATGGGCGTTCCTGTTTGTAATTTATTGATAATTGACGCGGCTTCAAGCCCATCCATTACCGGCATATGTATATCCATAAAAATTAAATCGAAAGGTTTTTCGTCTCTTTCCATTCGCCCGCGTACCATATCTACGCCTTCTTTGCCGTTTCCGGCTACAGTGGCTTTTATCCCCACTCTTGCAAGATACTCGCATATAACCCGTTGATTCATGGCGTTGTCCTCGCAGACAAGTATCTCGCCTTCAAAAGAAGGTTTCTCAATTTTTTCAAGCGTCGCTTTTTGTTCCTGTGTTTCTTCAGTTTCGTTTGTTGTATCGAATTTCAAAGTAAAGCTGAATTTACTGCCGATTCCAGGAGAGCTTTCCACATCCATACTGCCGCCCATAAGCCCGATTAAATTTTTGGTTATGGGAAGTCCAAGACCAGTACCGCCGTATTTGCGCGTCATGCTTGAATCGCCTTGAACAAATGGTTCATTTACTTTTGATATTTGTTCCTGCGTCATGCCGATACCGCTGTCTTTTATTTCAAAATATAAGGTAATGCTGTTTTCGGTTGATTCTTTGATAGTCGATGAAAGTTTGACAGTTCCCGTGTTCGTGAATTTTACCGCGTTGGTAAGCAGGTTAATCAGTATTTGGCGTAACCTTGTCGGGTCTCCAAGTAGTTTTTTCCCGATTGAAGGCTCCGCATAGAAATAAACATGAATGCCTTTTTTTACGGATTTGGAAACAATAACTGTTTGGCAATAACCAAGTATCTCGTGCAGGTCAAATGGAATATGCTCAAGTTCCATTTTTCCAGATTCAACTTTGGATATGTCAAGAATGTCATTTATAATCTGTAAAAGCCCTTCCGCGCTTTCCATAATTTTATAAAGGTATTCTCTTGTGTTAGGTTTTATTTCGTCGTCCATTGCCAACTCGGAGAATCCGATAATGCTGTTCATTGGCGTCCTTATCTCATGGCTCATGTTGGCAAGGAAAACTGTTTTTGCAAGATTGGCGGCTTCCGCTGTGTCGCGCGCCAAACGCAAATTATTCTGGGCTTTTTGCATTTCATCAAGCATCGCGTTATCTTTTCTTAAATCTTTGGCGTATCCTGCAACAACGTATTCATCGCGGTGCTTTATGCGTACCAGAGTCATCTCGACAGGAATGGGTTCGCGCATCAGTGTTTGGTGCGCCCACTCAAAACGGAGATACCCTGTTTTAAACGCTTTTTTGATGTATTCAACAGTCAACTCTTTTGTTGGTCTTCCGTTGGGTTGGTATTCGGGGGAAAGATCATAAAATTTGTTTAAAAATTCCTGTTTGCCGGATAACTGAAACAGTTTTACTGTTTCTTTATTGCATGATGTAATGTTACAATCCTCGTCCCATAGCATACAACTTAGAGGCATGGCATCAAGCATAAGCTGGGTAACTTCGTCCGCCTCCCGTTCCGCTTCTATGGTTGTAAGCAAGATGTTCTTTTTCCGATTTTCATCGTCTAATTTGTTTTTTGTTCTGTCAACGCTTATTAAAATGACAATTAAAACAGCCGCCAGAATTGTACCAAGGACAATGAGCATAAGAGTCATTATGTGTAATTCGCGGTAATACTCGGCTTTGGGTATCGCAAAGCATAAAACCCATCCGTTTTTAAGACGGGAAGTAAAGGCAATCATTAATTCGTCTTTATAATTTTTTACTTCGCGTTCAGTAACGTCAACACCGGCTAAAACTTCGTCTGCCAACAGCGAAAATCCGCCTTTTATTTCTCGCGCGTTTTTACCTACAATATTCGGTTCAGGATAATAAAATACATTCAGTTTTTCGTCCATAAAAAGACCATAACTGTTCTTGGTAACATGCATATCGGCGGCATATTTTTTAATGCTGTCGGGAGGTATAATTATGCGTATTGCAGCTAACGGGTTGCCTTTTTCATCAAAAATTCTGCGTATATAGGCGATGCTTTGATCATTTGTATTTGAATCAGGATACATTGGTAGAACAGCTATTCTGTCTCCGGCTTCAACTGCCGTCTTATACCATTGTTTTTCCGTAGGATTATAGCCGTTAGGTATTTCTCTGTCTGGGGCATAAATGTATTTCCCTTTGAATACGTCAAAATAACCTGAAAGGTCGTTAAGTATTACCTTGTCCTTTGTTTGCCGTAATTCATTAAAGATGTCCCGCATATATTCCTGAACAATATACTCGTTATTGCCCCGTAAAATCATTCCGCGCAAAGTTCCTGAAATTGCGGTCATAGTATTTTCATATCCAGCCAGTTCAGCTTCAATTTTAAGTTTGGTTTGGGTAAGCATATCCTCGGCATCTCTGTTTATTTTAGCATGCATCATTTTTCTGACATAAAGACTGCTTGATAAAATCATTAAAATAAAAGCCAACACTACAAACAGCAGTTGTAAAAATAACGAGCGTATGGACTTTATTTTCTTAAAAAGTTCAAAAAACGAGGACATATTACATTTTATCATAAAATTAGTAAAAAAACAATAAATTTAACATAAAATTGTATAATATGCGTAAAAAAGCCCGTGTTACAGCCTGTTAAATAGGGAAAATATCATTTCTCCGTCAGATTTTTAACCGCGTCCCAACCATGAGGCGGCGGGGTTTCCATAAACGCCTTGCATCTGTGCGCGTAAAACTTGGCTACATTGTCATTGGGGTAAGTTTCTATCAGCGAAACAAATATGGCAAAAGCCTCCTTAAACTTGCTTTTTTCATATAAATCAAGCGCTTTTTCCCAAATTTCCACCATGCCGTGTTCAGTATCCGTTGGCAGTAATTCGTACAGGCGAAGTGGTGTGTTTATCCCAACAACTCTTACGCGGTCAATACGGCGAAGCAGAAACTCATCGCCTATTTTTTCCCTTGTGTATTCGCTTATCAATATGCCGCCTGTTTGGTAATGCTTGTTTACCCCTTCAATGCGAGACGCAAGGTTTACCGCGTTTCCCATGATTGTATAGTCCATCTTTTTTTCAGCGCCCATATTGCCTACTACCATTTCGCCTGTATTTATTCCGATGCGAGTAAAGAGCGGCACAGGGCTCAATTTTTCGCTGACTATCATTTTGTTCAGTTCCCTCTCCGCCGTCTTAATTGCAAGTGCGCTGCGGCAGGCAAGGGAGGCATGATCGGCGTTGAACAAAGGAGCGCCAAAGAACGCGATAATCGCGTCTCCCCAATATTTGTCTATGGTTCCAAGATGTTCCATGATAATATCGCTCATCGTTGTAAGGTATTTGTTTAAGAGTCGTACCAGATGGGCGGGATCAAGGTGTTCGGAAATTGCCGAGAAATTTTGTATGTCGGTAAATATCGCTGTCATCTCCCTCTTTTCGCCGCCAAGGTTCAGCTTGTCGGGGTCTTTGATAATTTCAGAAATAATCTCCGGCGCAAGGTAGCGGGAAAAAGCGTTTTGTATAAAATTTTCTTCGGTCATCAGCATTGCGTAAATGATAATTACCATAATCATGAAAGAGTAGGGAACAGCCCAGAACAACGGAACAGAACCGCTTTGTAAAACAAAAAGATCTCTCAGACTGCACCCTGCGACGGTAAGAGCGATAATAAAAAATGGCACAACTTTGCTGTTTTTCTTGAAAAAAACGACATAAGAGAGAATGATAATACTTCCCGCCAGAATCGGGATCGTATTGATATTTGTCATAACGCCAAACATATCGTTTATAGCTTGCTTTGTATTTTGAATGGCTATGAATAAAGCGCATAACAGGCTGTAGAAAAGAAGAACGGCGGCAATATACTTCTTTTTGTTCCCGAATATTCCAACCGATTCAATTATAAATGCGGCAAAAAACGGCAAACATAACACTTGGAAAACGCGAGTTACTTTCTCGACCATGGTATAATGCGCCGATGCATAGACAAAGCCGACATTAGCGTAGGCAAGGAAGAATGAAAAGCACAATAGCGAAAAATACAAATACTTGATATTGCGACCTCTGGAAAAAAATAGGAGAAAATGATAAAAAGCGATAAGCAACGAAAGAACTTGAGCCATAAGCACCAAGTTTGAAGTTAAGAGGTTTTTTATAAATACTTTTCTTTCATTAACGGAATATTCTGCTATTGAAAATTCAGGCAGCGGATTTTTTTCGTATTCAGGAAACGCTTCGATTACAAGGACGTTTTCTATTGGGGCGTTATCCTCTGAATAATAAATCAATCCGTCCGCAAGCGGTATATGCGCGGCGAGAGATGTTCCGGTACTGTACACCCCGCCTGAGTATATGCCTGATTGGTAAACTACAATATTATTTATCCTAATAACAAACGGCGTAAACAGCGGGTTGAAGTACAGCGAAATATCCCTGTCCTTGCAATCCGTGCTGACGGAAAACGTAGTTTTAAAAACATAATAATTTTCACTGCGACCCGCCATGTCTGGTAAGTCGCCTCCGTAGTACGGCTCAAATCCCGGCATATCGAATTCATGCGCCGCCATTGCCGTCATGTCCGACTGATTCCCGACATACAGAAGGAACTTGTCAAGTTTGATTGAATCAACGCTAGAGGAGAACCTTCTCCAAGGGGAGGCGATTGACGTGTCGTTTGTACGACCGTTTTGCGCGAAAACCTGCGTGGCGGTTAAAAACAGCAATAAAACAATGTATTTAATATTCTTATAAACAGGCATATTTTATAATACCTGATTATCGCTTTTTTTGTATAGTAGCCTAACCGGGCTACAAAAATGCGGTATATAGATACTATTGCGTGTACTAAAAGTAAAAATATTTTCAAAATTTCTCCGTTTTTAGTCAAGCAAAATGACACTCTCGCGCCATATATAGGTGAGCCTTTTTTGAAGGCTAAAAAAAACTATATGTACGAGGTGGAGTAATGGGAAAAGAAAAAAAACCTAGAAAAGAGACAACCATGAAAGAAAACATGGGAAAATTACTGCTTGACTTGGGCAAGTTGGTAGTTGGTGGTATAATTATCGGTGGTATCTTGCGTGGCGCAATACCTCAGGTTATACTAATAGCAATTGGGTCTATAGTAGCGATAATATTTTTTATATTTGGGCTTCTTTGGACAGTGAAAGAAAAGAAAGAAAACAAGGAGTAACCAATGAAAGACGCAATTATTTTATTTGGCGGAGTATTTATGGTCGGACTTCCTTTTATAATAATGGGGTGTGTTATCTCTTGGCGTGAACACCAAAGTAAAAAATTGGCAGAACAATAGTCAATATTCGTGTGATTATTGGTAGAATCCTCGCTATTTTACCCATATTCCCCACCTTGTCTATCTTCCAATTATAAGCTATCATCAAACAAATGACCGAATTCATCCATCTCCATGTTCATTCCGACTATTCACTGGCGGACGCTTCAGTTTCTGTAATGTCGCTTGCTGATAGGGCGGAAGAACTGGGAATGAGTCACATTGCGCTTACAGACCACGGAAATATGTTCGGGGCGATGGATTTTATCGCAGCCTGCGGCAATAAAAAGCGAAAAAGACCCGTAAAGCCGATAATCGGGTGCGAGGTCTATGTTTCGCCCGGCTCTCGCCTTGAAAAAAAAGGCTCCGAGAACGAAAATAAATATTACCACCTTGTCCTTCTTGCCTATAACCGAACGGGTTATTTTAACCTTGTAAAATTATGCTCTCTTGCGTACACGGAAGGTTTTTATTACAGACCAAGAATAGACGAAGAACTTTTATCAAAATACCATGAGGGGCTTATCGCTCTTTCCGCCTGCGCGAGCGGAGAAATTGCAAGGCTTATTCAGGCAGGTAAAATTGATGAAGCGGAAAAAAAGGCGATTTATTACAAAGACCTTTTTGGCAAAGATCAAGCCGGAAACCCCAATTTTTATCTTGAGATACAGGATCACGGAATACCTTCAGGCGGTTTAAGGGGCAGCGATTTGTCTCAAAAAGACATTAACGAGGCGGTAGTGGGGATTTCCAAAAAGACCGATATTCCGCTTGTAGCGACAAACGACGTTCATTATTTGAACAAGGACGATTATATTTCGCATGACGTTCTTCTTTGCATTGGAACCGGAAAAGTTCGCACGGAAGAAAAGCGGAAAAAATATTACGGGGATCAATTTTATTTTAAGACAGGCGATGAAATGGCTGAAATTTTTGCCGAGTATCCGCAGGCTATAGAAAATACCGTAAAAATAGCAAACAGGTGCAACGCCGATGTGCCAAAAATAGAGACAAAAGAATTGCCGCAGTATCTGCCTGAATTTAAAATTCCAGAAGGTTTTAAGGAACCCGGCGAATACTTAAAACATCTTACAGCCGAGGGGCTTGAAAAGCGTTATGCAAAAGAAAAAGAAAATGATTTAAAAAAATGGGAAGAAATAAAAAAGCGTGCTGATTATGAGCTGGAAACGATAATCAACATGGGATATACCGGATACTTTTTAATCGTAGCCGATTTTATAAATTACGCCAAAGAAAAAGACATTCCGGTAGGTCCCGGGCGAGGCTCTGGAGCGGGTTCAATAGTCGCTTATTCTTTACGAATAACAGATATTGACCCATTAAAATACGGACTTTTATTTGAACGCTTTTTGAATCCTGAACGTATTTCCATGCCCGATTTTGACATTGATTTCGCAAATGAAGGGCGTGAAGAAGTAATAGATTATGTTACTCGCACTTACGGCAAGGAAAGAGTAGCCCAGATAATCACATTCGGAACATTGGGAGCGAAAGCGGTTATCAAAGACGTTGCAAGAGTTTTGGGAATATCAATTTCAGAATCGGAAATGATAACAAAACTTATCTCGTTTGATCCTGAAATTACTTTGAAAAAAGCGAAAGAAGAAGAACCTCGTCTTAGAGATATGGAAAGCGATCCTCGTTTTACTGAATTATTCAAAATCGCAAG
>NZ_BDHD01000094.1:0-6949 GCF_054786075.1 Treponema sp. R6D11
TATTAACCCGCCCCTCCATTTCATTCAAGTTGTTTTTCAAATTCTCGTATATAACCTTCGCTGTCGCGACCGTTTCCTTCAAAATCACTAATTCCCTTTCAAAGATCGCAAATTTTATCTTGTAAAGATACTGATTTATCTTGTATTAATAGTATATGGGATTATTATAATTTTGATGGAAGCGTTTATTGTCGCTCTTTCAGGGGGAAATTGATGAAAAAACTTTATGCGTTAAGGGGAGCGGTTCAGTGCGAGAACACGGAGGGCGATATTTGCCGCCAAATAGGACTGACGTATGATGAATTGCTTAATTTAAACAAGCTGGAAGAAGCCGGCATTGTTTCCGTAATGTTTTCCGTAACGGACGATCTTTTTGCCATTAATCCGTGCACCGCATTAAGAAAAAGCGGCAGGGCGGGAGATCTTGCCCTTTTTTCTACACAAGAGCCAAAAATTAAAAATTCTCTTGAAAGAGTTATCAGAGTTATAATTCATTGTTATCTTGAAGAAGGCGCGAAAGTAAGCCATGTCTATCGCAATGGGGCGGAAGTTTTACGCCCTGACAGGGTAAAAAAATGAGCAAATTTACATTTATTGTTGAAGCCGAAGCCTTTGAAGGCGTAAAAAGAATAGCCAAAAAAGTAGGGACTGACTTTGAAAAAGTATGCGGAACGTATCCCGTTTTTACGGAAAAAGTTCCGTTAGGTGAAACAAAGCCAAATACCGTTATTTTCGCCACATTGGGAAAAAGCCGTTTTGTGGATACGCTTGTTCGTGAAGGAAAATTCGAGTCCTCGTCAATCAGCGGCAAGAGGGAAGTTTTTTGCATAAAGTTTATTGACAATGTCCTGCTTGTTTGCGGAAGCGACAAACGGGGGACAATTTACGGCATATTTGCGTTATCTGAATATATCGGCGTTTCACCATTGCACTTTTGGGGAGACGTTGAACCGCAAAAGCGTAAAGACCTAAAAATATCAAAAGATATAGAGACTGTTTCCAAAGAACCAAGCGTAAAATACAGGGGATTTTTTATCAACGATGAATGGCCCTGTTTTGGGACATGGACATTTGGGCATTATAAGGGCTTTACGGCGGATATGTACGACCATGTTTTTGAGCTTTTACTGCGGCTAAAAGGAAATTACCTTTGGCCCGCCATGTGGACATCTTCATTCGCTCTGGACGGACCGGGAAACCTTAACGAGGAATTAGCCGACATTTACGGCATACTTGTTGGCGGCTCTCATCATGAACCTTGTCTTCGTGCGAGCGAAGAATGGGATATGGTAAGGGGGCAAAATTCAATTTACGGCAATGAGTGGAATTACTATAAAAACAAAAATGGTCTATTAAAATATTGGGAAGACGCACTTATAAGAAGCGGCAAATACGAAAAAATAATTACGATAGGAATGAGGGGAGAGCGCGACAGCTCCATGTTAGGCGATGATTCTTCGCTTAAAGAAAATATTGATTTGTTAAAAGATATAATTAAAAACCAGCGGGAATTAATAAAAAAACATGTTAACCCCAATATAGAGCAAGTTCCGCAGGTTCTTGCCCTTTACAAGGAAGTTGAGGAATACTTTTACGGAAAAGAAGGAGTAGATGGCTTAAAAGACTGGGACGAGCTTGACGGCGTTATCTGCATGTTATGCGAAGATAACTTTGGTTTTATGCGCACCCTACCCACTGCGGATATTCGGGAGCGTAAAGGCGGCTTTGGAATGTATTATCATTTTGATTACCACGGCGGTCCAATTTCCTATGAGTGGGTAATGTCAACCTCTTATGAACGAACATGGGAACAGATGTGCATGGCTTATGATTACGGAATAAAAGATATATGGATTGTCAATGTAGGAGACATAAAATTTAACGAAGTGCCTCTTAATTATTTTATGGAGCTTGCCTACGATTTTGAAAAATGGGGAACAAAAGCGCCTAACAAAATAGACGAATATACGTCCCTTTGGTTTAACAAAAATTTCCCAAACGTGAAAAAAGAAACCCGCGAAAAAATGGCGACTGTTCTGCACGGCTTTTTAAGACTGAACGCCGCAAGAAGACCCGAAGCGCTTAACTCCGATATTTACCACCCGTGCCATTATCTTGAAGCCGACAGAATGTTGGACATTGCGGAAAAAATTGACTTATTAAACGAGGAAATTTATTCCTCTCTTAACAAAAGCGAAAAAAACGCCTATTACAGCATGATATATTTTCCGGCAAAATCAAGCATTAATTTGTTAAGAATGCATTTGTACGCCGGAAAAAACAGGCATTACGCTACACAAGGAAAAAAGCTCGCTAATTTATACGCAGACCTTGTAACAAAATGTATACAGAAAGACAACTCCCTTAAAGAGGAATTCCATAATTTTAACGGCGGCAAATGGTTTGGCATGGAACTTGAACAGCATATCGGTTTTACAAAATGGAACGAGGATAATTGCCGATATCCTGTAAGAATTCAAGTTGAGCCGGCGTACACGCCTCGTTTGGTTGTTTCAAGAAAAGACAGGGAAGAAATCTACACAAAAACTTACGGCAACCCGATGACCGTAATAGTTGATGATTTTCTTTGCGCCGGAAATGACGAAGTGATATTGGAAATCGCCAATGACGGAATAGGCAAATTGGACTATACAATTGAGTTTAATGCGGAATACCCGTGGCTAGAGATCAGTTCAAAAAAAGGAAAGGTTGAGTTTCAGGAAGAAATAAGCATTAGGTGCAAAAGAGACAAACTTGACAAACAGCAAGAGGTGGAAACCGCAAGATTCATTATACAGGATAACGAGAGCAGGGTAGCGGTTGAAGTAAAAGCAAAAGTTATAAATGTAAATTTACCCGAAAAAACATTTTTGGAAAACAACAATATTATTGCGATTAACGCTAATCATTTTTGCGGTAAAAAAGACGCTCCCAAAGGCGGTTTTGCGGAGCTTAAAAATTACGGCAGAAGCGGTTGCGGCATGAAGGTTTTTCCAGTAACTTCGGATTTTACCGAGAATGAAGAAAAGCCGTCCCTTACCTACCGTTTCCTGCTCGAAAAAAGCGGCGATTATACTGTTGAAGTTTGGACAACTCCTGTTAATTCGGTGCAAAACAAGCGTCCGCTAAGATGTCAGCTTGAAACTTCCAAAGGCGAAAAGCAAATTATAGTAACAGTTCCCGATGATTTCCGCGCCGGAAGCCCCTCTGACGCAAGATGGTGTCAGGGAGTACTGGATAACATTCGCATAACTAAAGCATTATTTAACTTTGATAAAGGCGTGCAGGAAATTTCTGTAAGCGCGTTAGAGGCGGGGCTTGTGTTGGAGAGGATTATTATCTATCCCAAGAATAAACCGCCGCTTAAATCTTATTTGGGTCCATTAGAGAGCTTTTATTTCTCTATCTGAATAATTTCCCAAACCTTGGGAGTTTCCTGCCCGATACGCCAAAACCCTATGGCGTTTATTTTCATCGACTTGTACATTTCCATTCGCGCGGAAATAGAATATTCGTCTTCATAATAAACTTTAACGTTTACATTAGGAACGTAATCAAAAGTGGGTATGCCGTTTTCACGTTTTATATCTTTTATTTTGTAGGTATCTATCAATTTTTCAATAGTTGCATAAATAAGCGCCCTGTGGTGGTTTTGTTCCTCCCATGCTCGTCCGTAAAACGGGATACCCATGACAAGTTTTTCAGCTCCTATAACCCGCATGGAATAATCCGCCACGCTGCGACACCATCTAATGGACGCTACAGAACCCGGAGAACCGCCGCTCCAATGTTCATCGTAAGCCATTACAAAAATTTTATCGACAATGGGTTTAATTTTTTCGTAATCGTAAACATCATTGGTTAGTGTTCTTGTGCGGGCGGCAAGGGCGACGGAAAATATTTTTTCTTTTGGAAGCCCAGCCCGTAATTCACGTAAAAATGAAATATACGCCTCGCCCGATCTTGGAGGGATATTTTCATAATCGATATTTAAGCCGTCATAATTTTTTGTGGCGGAAATTAAATCCGTTATTAATTTTTTACGTTGCGGACTTTCAGGCATTAGCGTAAAGTAAGAAAGAGCGTTCCCGTTGCAAACGGCGACCAAATGCACTCTGCCGCCAAACGCCGAAAGATTTTGTCGGTTTGGAATATTTGTAAGAGAGCCGTAAATATCAACTTCCATGCCAAAGTAGCCAATGTCCGTTAAGGGGACATTTTTTTTAAGATCGTTCTCATGTCCCGCTAAAACATAGCCCCATACTTCCCTAAACGCCGTTACAGGCAGGGTTTGTCCTGAGTTTTGGATAAATTCTTTAATCTCTTGATCAGAGGGTTCGGCTTCGGTTTCAGCTTCTTTGGGCGGGGTTTTGCATTGGATCAGTAAAAACATTGATAAAACGACTATGATTAGCGGATATTTCATGTTAAATTATCGGAATATTTTACCGCGAATCTGCGTGAAAGCAAGATGTATGCCAAAAAAATTCTTTCGTAGGCATACATCTTAACCGCTAATTATAATAATTCTTCTATTTTGTCCAAGGAGAGCCCGGTAATTTCACACACGAATTCTGGCGTTGACCCTTTTGTAAGCAAATTTCTCGCGATAATTAGTTTTTCTTCTTCCTTAGCTTCCATGCGGTTTACGGCTATATCCATTTCCCTGTCATATTCACCAAAAATCATATTTACTACCTCCGAAGCGTGAGCTTTCAAAAAGTCCTTCAGTATGTTGTTCTTTATACAGTATTCTATCACAGGGTCTATAGATTCTTCAAGCGTTAATCCTTTCGCCTGATATTCCCTGATTTTGTTTATAAAAAGACTGTAGCCGTTTAGACTTTCACATTTTTTTAAAATTTCAGTATTATGTCCGTGGTTTATGTTGTATACGGGCGCGATTAACTCCAACGGTATTTTATCAATGGTCGATTTCAACCCTTCAATATCCATGAAAGCGTCGGAGAGTTTTAATTCGCTATAATCAGGATAATCGTCCGTGCCGTTGTACAGAACAATAAATTCGGGTTTTGGAATTTTCACAAGATTCTTTTGATACTTTTTTTCTTTATCTACTATTTTCTGATATATTTTTGATGTGTATTCAAGCAGGCGGTAAGGTATGTTCTCGTTTATCGTTGACTGGTGCTCAATCAGCACGATAAGTCGTTTGTCTAGTAAGAAAGAGACATCGTTAATCTGCTTCATAACCAGAACATTTGAAAGCGTGTTAATATCGATAGGTATATCTGGTGGGATAGGGATACCCTCGATAGCCGAGTAGAGTTCTCGCAGAACGTCTGGTGTACTGAACAGCGAAGAAAAGACGCTGTTTTTGTGGTTGCGGTTCACATTATCCATAAAGTGACCTCCAAAATAAGATTTGTAGTTGACCGCCCAAAAGCGGTTTGCCATTAAAATGGCTTTAAAAACTACATACCCTATATGGGTGCGTACTCATCGTTTTGCTTGACTGTTTTTTAAAAATTTTAAAGATTTTTTACTTTTTTTGTTACGAACTGGAGGGAAGGATTTTACCACGAAGCAAGAGGGAAGAATTTTTTAACCACGAACCTCACGAACAGGGAGCGAACGGAGAGGGATTTGAGTTTACTACTGATAACTTTATGGCACAATCACAGGAATTGCGTTGCCTTCTAATTTTAAAACGCCGCTACCGATCAATCCGATTATTGCCGCCTGTGTATTCAATATTGTGCCATTATATATGTTATTTGCCTTGAATTGAAAAGTGGTGCTGGCATTGCCGTCCAACCAAATAAGGGGTTGCTGTCCGCCATTATTGTTGATAGTTACGCTGTCTAGTAAAAAGTAGTCTTCACTATTATAAAGCGAAGCAAATGCCAATATACCTGCAGAACCGGAATTTAGATTAAATATACAGTTTCGTAGAGTTAGATTACTTACATTTCTTACCGTTCCTACCTCTCCTACCGCAGGAAAACGAGCCCATCTATTAAAAAGATAATTTTCTGACGGCATATTACCCCTTAAATTATTAAAAGTACAATTTTCAAAATTTCCGTTACCTAGTCCGAAAAAAGATGCAAGATAATTAGATGTAGACTCAAGATTAGGAAGATCGGCGTTATGTGTAAATTCACAGTTACTGATTAGCGAAAAGTCACTCATAAGAAATATTTTTATATCATTTGCGGCAGTACAGTTAATAAACAGCGAATTTGTTATGGCACCGTTACCGCTTAAATAGATGGCTCCAAAAATATCAGCCGTACATAATTCCATAGTTGTATCTTTAATAGTCGATGTACCGGAAGAATAAATACCTCCGCCATATGAAGCTTTTGCGTTCTTGATAGTACAACCGCTTATCTCAGAATTACCACTACAATAAATACCGCCACCGGAGGTAGAAGCTTCAACGTTTTCAATGGTAGTATCTTTAATGGTCAATGGTCCAAAAGAATAAATACCGCCGCCATATGAAGCTTTTGCGTTTTTGATAATACAACCGCTTATCTCAGAATTACCACTACAATAAATACTGCCACCGTAGTTAGAAGCTTCAACATTTTCTATCGTAGTATTTTTAATAATAGTCGATGTACCATGACAATAAATACCACCGCCAGTTGCAGCTTTTGCGTTCTTGATGGTACAACCGCTTATCTCTAAATTACCAGCACAATAAATACCACCACCGAAAGAAGAAGCCTCAATATTTTCTATAGTTGTATCTTTAATAGTCAATGGCTCAGAAGAATAAACACCACCGCCAAATCCCGACGCTTTTGCGTTCTTGATTGTACAACCGATTATTTCAAAATTATTTTGACAATAAATACCACCACCGTAAGAAGAAGCTTCAACATTTTCAATGATAGTATCTTTAATGGTCAATGGACTAGGAGAATAAATACCTCCGCCATATGAAGCTTTTGCGTTCTTGATAGTACAACCGCTT
>NZ_BDHD01000095.1:0-6910 GCF_054786075.1 Treponema sp. R6D11
GCAAAGGTTGGTTAGCTTGGGCAGCCCTACATTTCAAAATGGCTCTTATACACAATTGACGCCGCCGGCGGGCGGAGTAGTGTAGATTTGGGTGGGTGCCGGGACGTTAAAAAAAAAAAAAAGAGGAAAAGGGGACAATGCGACAATCTGATTTTTAGGTAAGATAAATTTTTCGTATTGTTTTTCCTGTATTTGTTTTACAATTATCGCATTTTGATCAAACCAATGTTTTATGAATTGATAATCAGAAACCGTATCATAGGTATCATTAACTAAACAAAATGTTCGTTGAATGTTTATCATTGTTAAATAGTGCCAAGTGTTCTTATCATATTTTTTAATATCTTTATAATTACTTATTTTATCAATGATATTTTTATAGTTAATATTATCGGATATATCAAGAAATGCGTCTTTGAAACAATCAGCAGGGTTATTTGTGCAATGTTTAATGGCTTCTGTCATAGGATAACTAAGCCAAAGTTTTCCTTCGACGGGTTTTTCAGCATATTAAGGTATCTTTTACTTTCCCATTTTGCCATGTTGAGGTTTTGTTCTTGCCAGTTGCCACATTCGGCTGGATCGGCTCCTGGGATGTGTCCTTCAAATTTTTCTATCCATGTGAACATTTCGATCAAAAGGGGCAGAATTTCGGTGGAATTATAACTACCTTCCAGAATAACATAAAAACCGGTACGGCAGCCCATAGGGCCGAAGTATATTGTTTTCGGTCCCCATACCTTGTGGTTACGCAAAAATGTCGCGCACAGGTGTTCAATCGTATGCAGCGCCGGCTGATCCATAACCGGCTCCTTGTTCGGCTCCTTAAACCTAAGGTCAAAAGTGGTAAGAATCCCCTCATTAAACTTGTCCTGCCGTGAAACATAAACCCCCGGTTTTAACCGAAGATGATCAACCTGAAAACTCGCTATTTTTTCCATACTATGCTCCTTTTGTTTATTATAACAGGCTATACGCCTTTATCTGACCACTTATAAGTGGTCAGATGGTCAGATTATTTTTCTGAAATTTTAAAACTTCCGTCCCAGTCGTCGGCAGGAGGATATTCCATGTATTGGTGGCAGCGTTCAATAAAATGTATCGAAGGTCCGTCGTTGGGATATGTTTTTAGCACCTGATTGAATGCGACTTCCGCATCCTTCCAGTTGCGATCTTCAAAAAGATCCATTGCTTTGTGAAAAAGATATACTTGTTCAAATAATGCGTCAGAAGCTTCCGCTTTTAATTCCAATATTTCATGTATGCGTACAACTTCATTTATTCCAACAACTCTAATACGATCAAGCCGTCTTGTTAACAGTTTGCCTTTTGTTTCCTGTATCGTTGAATCCGTGGCAAGAATCCATGTTCCGTATGTTTTGTTAACTCCTTCAAGGCGGGAAGCAAGATTTACCGCGTTGCTGATGATAGTATAGTTCATCTTTTTTTGCGTTCCCATATTTCCTACTACCATCTCGCCCGTGTTAACGCCTATGCGGGTCAACAACGGAGATGGACTTATTCCTTTTTCCAAAACATATTTGTTTACATCGTTCTCTATCCTCTTCATTATTATTCCGGCTGTACATGCTCGTAGGGCGTGATCTTCAAGTTCCAATGGCGCGCCAAAGAAAGAAACAATTGAATCTCCCTGATATTTGTCAATCGTGCCTTTTTGCTCCAGAATAATATCGCTCATGGTAGAAAGGTAATAATTAAGAAGATCAACCAAATGATTAGGTGTAAGCATTTCCGCTATGCCGGTAAAATTTTTAATATCGGAAAATAAAGCGGTCATGTGCCGATTTACTCCGCCAAGCTGAAGCCGTGCGGGATCAGATATTATTTCTTCTACCACGTCTTCCGACAGATATGTAGAAAAAGCCTGACGCATATTATTGTTGAAGTATTGTAATTTGATATGGGCTTCTTCTATTTCAATTGCTTTCTTGCGGTACAACAACGAATTTAAAATACCAAAAACCACAGAAACAGAAAGGGCAAGTATCTGGAGTATTGTCATGGTCGTTGAATACCTGCGCTGATCTAAAATAACTTTGTCGCTTATATCCACGTCCGCGACACAGTAGAAATTACCGTTCTTATCATACACCGGAGCAAAACCTGCAAGAAGACCGTTCCAACTTTCATTATAACTGCCAAGGTCTGTCGCCGTTACATCTCCCGCAAGGGCGACTCTTGCAATGTCTTCTATCGGTAAAATAGTCCCCAGACCTACTACAGTTTTGGGGTCAAAGTCATTGTCAACAATGTACTGAAAGTTGTCTTTATCATATTGTCGCAGATAGGAAACATATTTAACATTATATTCTTGAGCAAATTGGATAAGCCGCATTTTTAAATCGCGGTAACTTTGATTTTTTGCGTCATCTACAATATGATAACGATCCAATTCCTCAACGCTGACAAATAACGCAGCCGCTTGAGCCGCCGCCTTTAAATGATTTTGAGTCGATTCAGTAATCATTCTTACATAATGATTCACATGAATATTTACAACTATCGAAACCAGCGCCACCATAAGCGCCGAAATAAAAAACAATCCCATTGTTAACTGTATGCCAACGCCTGTGGATTTCTTCTCTTTTCCCATATAAACTTCCTTTTTTCTGATTTTATCATAATTTAGTTAAGTTGACAATTCTATGATAATTGTATTTAACTCGGTTAATTTTTTGATATAAGCTCAATCTTAACCCCTAGACAAACCCCCGTAAAATCACTACACTACACTTACATTGGCAGTATGTCTGAGCTGCCGTGTCAACTCAAATTGTCAGACCATGGAGGACTTTTTATGAGCGCCACTATAAGGCTCAAAAGATTTGGAACAAAGAAGAGACCCTATTTCCGCATTGTCGTTATGGACAAACAAGCGCCGAGGGACGGAAAAACCATCGAGGAGATAGGCTACTATCACCCCATCGAAGCGGAAGAAAAACAAATTGTTTTTGACGTAGAAAAAGCCAAAGCTTGGCTTGCAAAAGGAGCGATTGTTTCCGACACAGTACGCAGACTTTTCAATAAAAAGAACGTTTCCGTAAAATAGGCAATACAATGGAAAAAGATTTAATTGAATATCTTGCGAAGTCCCTTGTGGACGATCCTTCGCAAGTGCAGGTAAACATTGTAGAAGGCGAAAAATCCACAATTTTGGAACTGCGGGTAGCGGAAAACGACATTGGCAAAGTAATCGGCAAACACGGACGGATTGCGAAAGCGATAAGGACTGTATTGCAGGCGGCAAGTGCAAGAACCGGTAAACATACAGTACTGGAAATATTGGACTGAACCTTTTGACCGAAAAGTTCATTATTGGACTGGTGGGAACCCCTTTTGGCGTTAAGGGTTTTGTAAAAGTAAAACCCTGTTCAGGGGAAACCGATCATCTTCTAAATTTAAAGTCGATACTCGTAAGCAAGGACGGCAGGGAGCAGACCCTTCAAATTGAAGAAATCACTCCCGCCTCGCCCCATGTGCTTATCCGTTTTGCCGGAATAGACACACCCGAAAAAGCGAAAACTTTGACAGGCTCGCAGTTAATTGCCGGGCGAGATCAAGCCGCACCTTTAAGCGACGGCGAGTTTTACATCGAGGACTTAAAAGGGTTGTCGATAACAGCCGAAAACGGCGAAGCGATTGGCAGTATTACCGACATAATCGAAGGCGGTGGCGGAGAGCTGGCGGAAGTTAAACTTTCCAACGGCGAAAAGCGGCTAGTCCCTTTTAGAAAAGAGTTTTTTTCTTATATTTGCCCCCAAGAGGGTAGGGTAGTACTAAAAAATCTTTGGGTTCTGGAATGAAAGATGGGAGTTGTCAGTATCCTTCTTTTCTGGCAAAAATATCAAGAATAATTATTGTGGACTTATCTGCAACATCAAAGAGAACCCGATAGTCTCCGATACGCAGTCTATATAACCCTTTATAGTTACCTTGCAGGGCTTTAATATTTGGCATATCTTTTGTAAAATCTTTTAACATTTCTATTTTTCTTTTGATGAGCGTTTTATGCGGTTCTGATATTTTCTTTATAGACTTTATTGCTCTGTCTTGAATTTGTAGACAGTAAGACATCAAATTTTACCTTGTACAGTATCCCAAAAAAACAACTTGTCTTTTTTTTGACGGTATTGTTTAATCGTTGCGTGTTCGTCAGGATATGGATACTCGCTGTCTACATTTTTCATAAAGTTTAGGTAACTGACAAAAGCAACCACCTGTTCCGATGCGGAATCCGGCAATGAGGTAAGATACTTTTCTATGGTTTTAATTTTTGCTTTTTGCATAATCAACTCCCAATGTTTATCTTATTATTATATCACTATAAAGTTACAATGTACAGTATGAGTGTCCATTATACCACGAACTACACAGTACTGTGAACATTTCCTATTTATTGATTTAATTCCGTGAGCGTGTGAGGTATAATGAAAGATGAGAACCTCGAAAAACTGGTTGTTTTTAGAGGTTCCCTTACTGCTTTTCACCTACGAGCTGCGAAACATGCGTTTTCCAATGAAATGTTCTTAACGTTTATCAGCTTGAGTAAAAGTTAAAGTCATATCGCGGTCAATTTGAACATTCATTTTTTGGTAAGCATTGTTTTGAACATCATCAATCCTTATATCAAAAACATTACCTGAAAGTTGAACATTACCAGTCCAAAATCTAAAAGATTCTCTGTTTGTGATACTTCCACGAAGTTCATTTGTTTGCACTCCAGCTTGAGCCTGAGCTAACGTACCATCAGCGTTTAACTGGAGATTAAGAACATTTGGACCTGCCCATGCTGTATTTGGAGTACGAATAAAAACAATATTAACAGTACTACCAGTATTATTTTGAATAGTAACATATGGCGGTCTTTTGGTTAAAGTAACCGAAGCGTCTTCGTTTTTCATAGTTACCTGCTCGGTATATTGGACTTGACCAATGCTGTAAATAACATCAATGCTTCGATTCATCTCCATAGGCTGAAATTGAGTTCTTCCATTATTACTAATAGAATTTTTTACAGGAGCAATTAAAGTTACCGGATATCCTGTTTTATTTTCCACAAAGAGCATTGGAAGCCTGTCTTTAGCGGTAAAAGTAATAGGAGCTGATGCGGTTAATGTTTCACCTTGGAAATCAAACCAATGTTTATATTTAGTAGTTTTAAAAGTGATGGGGACATTATTTTTCATGTAAAGCAGACCATTACTATCTTTCATAGCTATATCTTTGTTTCCAGTTGTTCTAGGTGTTTCAGAATTACCACCGTAGAAAAAAACAATTTGCGTAGCATGATTCATATCGGTTCTATCCCAATATGCAACTGACCCATCTGAATAACGTATTACTTTTCCTTCTGAGTCTGTACGAGCTTCTACGTTTCTGACGTTACCCCAGTCGTTAGAGCCTGTATCTCTGATGTAAACTTCCTTAATAGTAAACCCAGTTTCATTCCTGACTGCTTGAGTATGGTTATAACTGACACACCCATTGAATCCAAAGATAAAAATTATCGCCATAACCGCCATAATTCCTTTTTTCATATTCTCCTCCATAATGTTTTTGGGGTTGTTTCCCCTTAAAATTCCCACTCGCCCATACGGGACATTCCAGTGTTTTTTCAAAATAACATAAATTTTTGTACTTGTCAATAACAAGTACAAAACATTGTAATAAACAAGTTGAAAATACTTGTTAATACCCTAAATTTAATAAATGAGGAAAGAATTCGATGAGCCGAATGATTTAAAGAGGACGCTCTCACTCAATATAAAAAAACAACGGAAAATTCTCGGCTTGACTCAGGAAAAACTTGCAGAAGCTGCCAATCTTTCATCGCAGACAATCAACGATATTGAAGGTTGCAGAATGTGGGTTAGCGACAAAACAATCCTAAAACTAGCTAAGGTTTTACATATAGACGCATATCAGCTATTTGAGCCTGAAACGGCTATAAAAACGCATATTTCCAATACCATAAATACAGATGAATTTATGCTTGAATTGGAAGGCAGAATAATCAAGTTTATCAAACAACAACTTGAAGAAGCAAAAGATGTGCTTTCCCAATCAGACAACACAAAAGACAGTCAACAGAGCTAAAAAACTTGCAAAACACCCCCCAAACAGGCTAGAATAAATAGGTTTGATTATAATGAAATATACAGTATTAACGCTATTCCCCGAAATTACAGACGCTTTTTTTGCCAATTCTATCATGGCAAAGGCGATAAAACGGGGAATTATCGAGTATCAGGCGGTAAATATCCGCGATTTTGCCGCCGACAAGCATAAAACTTGCGATGACGCGCCCTACGGCGGCGGTCCAGGTATGCTAATGCTGCCTGAACCGCTGGATTTGGCTATAAAAAGCGTGCTTCCTGCCGAAAATACCGCTGAAAATCCAAGAATTATCTATCTTTCACCCTCAGGCAGACCATTTAATCAGGAAATTGCCCGTGAATTAGCCGCCGAAAAGGAATTGCTCCTCATTTGCGGACGTTACGAGGGGATAGATCAGCGTATAATCGACCGCTATGTGGACGATGAGCTTTCCGTAGGGGACTATGTTCTTTCTTCGGGCGAAGTGGCAGCGTTGGCAGTAATCGATGCAACCTACCGCCTTGTGGATAGCGTAATCTGTGCGGAATCGTTGGAAGAAGAAAGCTTTTCCGATGGACTTTTGGAGTACCCCCAGTTTACACGCCCCGAGATTTTTGATACAATGAAAGTCCCTGAAGTGTTGTTATCCGGTCACCATGAACAGATACGTCTTTGGCGGTTGGAGAAGCGGGTTGAAAAAACCATGCGACTCAGACCGGACTTGATACAGCGAGGCAGAGAAACCGCTCCAGACGGAAGCAGAGTTTTTAGCGATGAAATTATTAAAATAATA
>NZ_BDHD01000096.1:0-6857 GCF_054786075.1 Treponema sp. R6D11
AATAATAATAGCCCTTTTTTGCCATTTTATGTTAAATTTCTGTAAAATTCAAACTTTTTCCACAAAAATTGCTATAATTGCAAACAAAAAGGCCCCTTAGGGCTTTTTCTTTATCTAACCAACGGATTAATATCTTTCATCTCACTCTTAACCACGTTAGCATTTATTTGCTTTTTTATGCTTTGTTTCGTAGGACCGTCCTCTTTCTTCTGTTCCTGCACAATAGCAAATGGCTCGTCCATTGTCTCCATGTTCTTTTGCAATTTAACTCCAATGCCAAATGCAAGCGCAAAAAATGCAGAAACACCGGCAATTATGCTTCCGGCAATCTTAATTATCTTAGGAATGAAACCGCTAGGCCCACCAGTACGTTCGGCAACAAATGCCCCGGCAACAGCCGTTCCACCGCCAACAGACGCCAACGACGCGCTTACAGTATAAGCAACCGGCACTGAACCAGGCACAGCCAAACCAACTATAAGGCTAGCAGCGCTACCGAGAAATAACGTGCCAGCAGCTCCAAAAACCCATTTATATGCATTCTCTTTTTTCATAAAACTCCCCCAAGAAGTTGTTTTCCTGAAGGCTAATTATATCATATATGTCATATTTTGTCAATAAGTTTAAACCAAATAATCCAGCGCAAACTTATCCGTCATCCCCGAAATATAATCGAGCGTCTCCTCTTCTGCAAAATGCGGATGAGTTATTTTAACGCTATCATAAATCTCCTGCAACAAATTTTTCACCTGTTGTTTCGCAACTGCAGACGTCGTCTTCGCATATACATTTTCGAACATAAACTGACGCAAAAGCAAAAACGGTTCTTCAATCTCGGGAAGCATCTTAACCTCGCCGTCGCCGGAACCAGCGACAACAGCCTTTATAAGGCAATCTATCCTGCTCGCGCGCGTGTTGCCTAGAACTTTGATAATCTCCTTCGGCAAATCAAATATGCTAATTATATCTTTGTCTATCGCATCCTCAATATCATGATTAATGTACGCAATTCTATCTGCATATTTTATTATCCTTCCCTCAAGAGTACGTGCAATGTCCGCCCCCGTGTGATTAACTATCCCATCAATACAATCAAGCGTTAGATTAAGCTGCTCGGCGATTCTTCCACTTTGTCTGCTATGCTTAAATCCCAATGGCGCTATCGCATCCAACGCTTCCTCGCCGGCATGCCCAAATGGCGTATGCCCCAAATCATGCCCAAGAGCAATGCTTTCCGTTAAATCCTCATTTAATTTTAAGCACCTTGCAATTGTCCTTGCAATTTGTGCAACTTCCAGCGTGTGAGTTAGCCTATCACGCGCATGGTCATTCGGGTCGGTGAACACCTGCGTTTTGCTCTTTAGCCTTCTAAAAGCCTTTGAATGTATAATCCTATCTCTATCCCGCATAAATTCCGTTCTAATTTCGCACTTATGCTCCGGAATTATTCTCTCACTACTATCAGAAAACGTAGCAAATTTACTATATATCTCGTGTTCTCGCTGCTCGAGTTTTTCTCTTATATTCATCTTATTGCTCCCTAAGTTCGGCTTTGCCGCCAGAAGTATAAAGAATATCATATGCCCGTGATATGATCGCAACATTCTCTGCTTTTTCTCGGGTTAAATCAACCTCTCGAACCTTCTCACCAATAGAAAACCCGTCAAAATCTCCTCCTTGAGCAATGACAAATTCACGTAATTTCTCAAGAGCTTTCCCATTATTTATCTGCTTGATTGCATCTTTTTTCGCCCCCGCGCCTGTAAGTTTTAGCATTTTCTCAGCCAACTCAAGCGACACATCATACGCATCACCTTGCAAACGTCCAGAGAGAATTTCAATAGCCTCATAAACCTCTATTCTATTGCCAACAGCCATTCCTAACGGATATTCCATCGATGTAAAAACAACCTCGACAACCCTGCCAAGCCCCTCTCCAATCGCTTTCATAGTTCTCGCAAGTTTAACCGCTTCTTTTTTTGTCTTCATAAGCGCGCCATTTCCAAATGTAACGTTTAATACGATGTTTTTAGCACCAGTAGCAATTTTTTTAGACATAATCGAAGATGCTATTAAAGGCAAACATTCAGCAGTGCCAGTACGCGATCTCAAACCATACAACTTGCCGTCCAATGGAGTAATTTCAGCGGTCTGCTCCGTAATGGCAAAACCAACTTTTTCAACTAATTCAACAAATTTATCAGGGTTAGGAGCTAAATCTATCCCAGCAAAAGACTTCTCCAACTTGTCAATAGTCCCGCCAGTGTTCCCAAGCGAGCGCCCTGCCATTTTAGGTGTTTTTACACCCAGCGATGCAACAATCGGGCAAGCAATCAAAGTACATTTGTCGCCGACGCCACCTGTCGAGTGCAAGTCCACATAATTCTTTTCATTAAAGCAATCAAACTTCCGCCCCGAGTTTGCCATAATATTAGTAAGTTCTATCGTCTCGCGAAAAGTCATCCCGCGGAAGTAGACAGCCATCAATAGAGCTGACAGTTCCTCAATTGGCGCATTAGCAGAAAGAGCCAACAACCATTCATCAGCCGTCAGCTCTCCCCCTCTTTGTTTTTTATTTATAATATCATAAAGCATAATATCTCCTGTTATGCCCCTAATTGCCCCGCGCACTTCTCACAAATTTCTCCGCTATCAGAGTGATACATCCAACACCTTGGGCATTTTTTTCCATCATATTTACTTACTTTAATCGTTTTCTCCCCTTCTTTTAATTCAAATCCAGAAACAATAAATAATTCTTTTAGGTTTTTAAACCCATTTAAAAACTCATATTCTTTTCCAGAAAGCGAAAGCTCAACATAAGCTTCTAACGAGTTGCCAATAAGTTTGCTCTCACGCGCCTTTTCAAGCTCTAGGCTAACTTCCGCGCGCAATTCCCTAAACCTATCGAATTTTTCTATAATCTCCTCGTCAATTTCTTTTTTAATAGGAAAATCTTCTAAATGTATGCTTTCATCGTTTCCGAGAGCTGCCCAAATTTCATCAGCAGTGAAGGAAAGTATAGGAGCCAAGAGCTTCGCCAAAACAACAACACATTCCGCCATAACATATTGGCATGACTTGCGCTCAATGCTGTCTGCTGCAAAAGTATAGAGAACATCTTTGTTAATGTCCAAATAGAAATTAGAAAGGTCGCTCACACAAAAATTATGTATATCTTGATAAATATTATGAAAATCATATTTATTATAGTTATCTATAGAATCGTTAACTAATTTTTGCAGTTTAGCCAAAATATAATTATCTAGCTCGGATAGTACAGACGTATCAAACACACTGTCCGCATCAAAATCATAAATATTGCCTAGGCAAAAACGCGATGTATTGCGAATTTTTCTATATATTTCACTAAGCTGTTTTATTATATCTTGTGATATACGCACATCGCCTGTATAGTCAGTCCCAGCAACCCATAGCCTCAAAATATCCGCGCCGTATACATCGCAAATGTCTTTAATAGGGTCAATGCCATTTCCTAGCGATTTGCTCATCTTCTTGCCTTCACCATCAACAACCATGCCATGAGTGATAACTTCTTTATATGGCGCTTTTCCTGTATCAGCAACGGATGTTAACACGCTAGATTGGAACCATCCGCGATATTGGTCATTCCCCTCAAGATATACATCTGCAGGGAAAGATAGATTAGGGAAATGCTTCAAAACGCCAGCATGCGACGTCCCGCTATCAAACCAAACATCCATCGTATCTGTCTCTTTTTCAAATTTAGCGCAGCCACAAGAACATTTGTATCCATTAGGCAAAAGCTCTTCCACTTCATGCTCAAACCAGCCTTGCGCTCCCTCTTTTTCAAATATATCTGCAACATAATCGATAACAGCTTTGTCTAACGTAGGCTTTTCGCAATCAACGCATTTGAAAATTGGAATAGGCACACCCCAAAGTCTCTGCCTTGATATACACCAATCCGCCCTTCCCTCAACCATGCTCGCGATTCGTTCTTCGCCCCACTTTGGAAGCCATTTCACTTTTTTAATCTCTTCCAAAGCCGTCTTTTTAAGGCTATCAACATTGCAGAACCATTGTTTAGTAGCTCTAAATGCAATTGGGCTGTGGCAACGCCAGCAGTGTGGATACTGATGCTCTATTTCTTCTAAAGCAAATAAATGCCCAGATTCTTTTAATGCATGAACTATCTCTGTGTTAGATTTTAAATAGTACATCCCCGCAAAAGGACCGGCTTCTTCGTTGAGCTTGCCATCCCCATCAAGAGGAACAACAATAGGTATCTGCGGGTAGTTTTGACAAACAATGTAATCTTCTGCACCATGCCCCGGAGCGGTATGAACACAACCAGTGCCGCTATCAGCTGTCACGTGCCCGCCAACAATTACAAGGCTATTTCTATCTAAAAACGGATGCGCACATTCAACAAGATCCAATTCTTGACCCTTAAATGTTTTTAAGACCTTATAATCATCAATTCCACCAGCTTGCATAGTTGAATCCAATAGACTTTCTGCAACAATATATTTTTCTCCACCAGCTTCAACTAGAACATAATCGAATAACGGATTTAAGGAAATTGCAACATTTGCCGGCAATGTCCATGTCGTCGTCGTCCAAATAATAATTTTCGCGCCATTTATGCCTAAACCATTATCTTTAACAACATCAAACGAAACATATATAGAATCCGTCTTATCATTTTCGTATTCAATTTCCGCTTCAGCTAAAGCGGTTTCACAAGTGGTGCACCAATAAACAGGTTTTAAAGCCGTATAAATAAATCCATCTCCAACCATCTTGCCGAATATTCTAATCTGTTCAGCCTCATATTCCGGTTTTAAAGTTAAATAAGGATTATCAAAATCCGCTAAAACGCCAAGACGTTTAAACTGTTCTCTTTGATTATTTGAATATTTCACAGCGAAATCTTTGCAAATTTTCCTAAACTCTGCTTTAGATATCTCGTCTTTATTAACTTTTGTTTTCTGTATCGCCTGTCTTTCAATAGGCAGACCATGGGTATCCCAACCAGGAGTGTATGGCGTCGCATACCCTTGCATACTTTTAGATTTTAAGATAATATCTTTTAAAATTTTATTAAGCGCATGCCCTGTATGTATGTCTCCATTCGCAAACGGTGGACCATCATGAAGAATAAAAGTCTTCTCCCTATCATCTGTCGCCCTTTTTTCCTCACGCTTATTATATAACTTTGTCTTTTCCCATCCCGCAAGCATCTCTGGTTCCTTGGTAGGTAGCCCACCTCGCATAGGAAAATCGGTTTTTGGTAAATTTAATGTGTCTGTATATTTGTCTGCCATTTTAGTATAATCTCCTCAAACTTTTGCTTTAATTTTTGCTAGCTTTCTCTTCTTTAAGCTTAATTTTCAGTTCTTTGTCTCCCCATTTGCCAGAATCATTAGCCCTCTTAACTTTAATATTTACAATATCCCCCGGTTTCAAACCCTCTTTCATCTTCTCTAGTTCATCGTATGTCAAACATTTTTTGCCATTGAAAGCAACTATAATATCACCAGTTTTGAGTCCCGCATCCTCCGCGCCAGAAAAAGCTTGTACCTCTCCTACATAAATACCAGCAGGAATGCCATAATATTTGCTTAATTCAGATGTTATATCTCGTCTTGGGGTGAACCCAATAACAGGACGTCCTTTAACATAACCGTTTGCAATCAAATCGTCTATAATTGTTTTTGCATTATCAATTGGTATCGCAAACCCCAAGCCTTCTGCAGATGAAACTTTAACTGTGTTAATACCAATCACTTGCCCATAAGTATTTAATAACGGACCACCAGAGTTACCCGGGTTAATAGCAGCGTCTGTTTGAATCAAAGTATATTTAGTGTTTTCAACTGTCATAACTCTATTTAGAGCAGATATAAATCCAACAGTAACGGAACCTGCCAAATCTTGCCCAAGAGGATTACCAATAGCGACAGCAATCTCCCCAACCTCAAGCTCGGCTGATTTCCCAAGCTCAACAGTAGGCAGCCCCGAAGCATCGATTTTAACAACTGCTAAATCTGTCTTGGCATCTTTACCAATCAATCGAGCGTTATATTCTTTGCCTGTGTTTGTAATGACCTTCATAGTGCTGGCTCCGTCAATTACATGATTATTTGTCACAATATAACCATCTTGACGAATAATAAATCCACTGCCAGACCCTTCGGTTTCTTGAACAGACCCAAAAAATGACGAGAACTGTGTTTTGGTCGTAATACCCACGACAGCCGGACCAGCCTTTTTCGAAATATCAATAACAGACAGCTCCTGCCCATTAGCCTTGGAAATTTGCTGATTCGCAGTTTTGTTAGTTGTTTTTGTAAAAGGCAAATTAAAGCTTGGAGTGCCACCGAATACAGCAGTTAACAATAGCCAAGCCAAAAGCCCGCCCAAAAATCCATTCCAAAACGGCTTTCTAGTTTTCTTTTTCTTTTCAACCGGCACCGAATCATAAATCGAAGTCGGCTCAATAATTATTGGCTTTTCATTGTCTAAAATAGGTTTTTCTACATCAAACTTCGGTTCCTCAACTGGCGGAATCGTAGGCTCTACATCAATAGGTGTAAATTCATCTTCAAATAACATATTGTTCTCCTCTTTCTCTCCCCTATTTAAACATCTAGATTAGCTGCATACTTTGCATTTCTTTCACTAAATTCCCTCCTCGGCTCATCTTGTTCACCCCTTATAATGTTGAACTTATTGCTTAGTATGTAGCTGATCTAGATGCTTAACTGTTAGAGAGAAATAAGAAAACTATATGTTATTTATCTATTATTATACTACTATTGATGTAGAGCCTAAGATTCTGCCAGTTGCGGATCTTTCGTTTTCTATTG
>NZ_BDHD01000097.1:0-6848 GCF_054786075.1 Treponema sp. R6D11
CCCGCGCGGCAGGTTGCCCATTCCGGTAGCGCAAAGCGGGGTTTTATACAGGCCGTTCGGTTTTTTAAATACCGAATCGATCCATGTCGAATATTTGCACAAAATGGAAAGCACGTCCTTAACACGTTTCTTGTTTCCCGATTTATGGTAGATATTGTGCTCCGCCCACGCGAAAAGCGGTATTCCAAGCCCTTCCGGATTGTCCCTTTCCACTACAGGAGCGCCGGTTTTTACGTCGTAGGCGCACCGAATCGCCCCATTTGGTTCCTGACGGTCATAAAACAGGTCTAAAGTCGGGTGCGCCTGGTAAATTCTGTTGGAATACACCAAAAAGAACGAAGAAAAGATCGCGTCGGCCTGATTTACCGTCGGCGATTCTGGATACGAGAAGAATTTACCGTTAATTTTGCTTTTTTCACCATCACCGTGCCAACAATCCTCTATCCATGCCCAGGTTTTGTCATATATATCAACAAAATCCTGATCATAAAAGTGGATTTTGGGAAAATCCTGTTTTATCACTTTTTGTCCTTTAGCGTATAATATATCAACATATATTATAATACAGAAACGGTAAATTTACCAGTTTTTTTTTGAAATTCAACGATATTTTTATGATATGCTGACATTTATATGGGAAAATTCGGGGTTGGGTTGGATTTAGGCACGACAACCGTTCAGGCGCGTCTTGTGAATCTTGAGTCAGGCGAAATCCTTGATGAAATCTCCGCATTAAACAGCCAGCGTGTTTTCGGTTCGGACGTGATGACTCGGATAGCGTCTGCAAGAGAAGGAAAAACCGAAGAATTGTTTGCAGCCATTAACGGCCAAACTCGAGGCATACTGCGCCAATTTATCGAAAAATACCGCCTTTCCAAAATTGATAAGTGCCATGTTAGCGGCAATACGACGATGATGCACCTTTTTTGCGGCGTTAATCCCGGCACAATGGGGGAAGCGCCCTATACGCCCGTATTTTTGGAAGAGCGGTATTTTAGCGGAAAGGAGCTAAACCTGTCCGCCGATCAAATCCTGCTTTTGCCGGGGATTTCTTCTTTTGTCGGCGCGGATATTGTCGCGGGTCTTGCGTTTTCTTCTATATTAAACAAGAACGAATCTTCGCTTTTTGCCGACATTGGGACAAACGGTGAGATTGCCGTTCTGAAAAAAAACGGGAAGAAATTTTTTTGCACTTCAACCGCCGCTGGCCCTTGTTTTGAAGGGGCGGAAATTTCCTGCGGCATGATAGCGCAAGCCGGCGCTATAAACAGGATAAGTTTGAGCAAAGACGAATCGGCGAATTGGTTTGCGTACAACTTGCCCATTCTCCCGAACGCCGCGCAGGAAACGCTTTATTACAAAACCGTAGACGATGAAAAAGCGCGCGGCATTTGCGGTTCTGGCCTTATTGACGCGGTAGCGGTAATGAAAAAACTCGGCGTAATAGAAGAATCAGGCGCTTTTGCCGATAGTTACGCGCAAACGGCGTTTTCCGTAGCGGAAAATATCGGCGTCAATCAGGCGGACATACGCCGTTTCCAGCTTGCTAAATCCGCCATTTATTCGGGGATAGCGGTTCTCTGCAAAATTGCGGGTATAAGTCCCGCTTCCTTTGATAAGGCGTACGTCGCAGGCGGCCTCGGGTTTTTCATCGATCTTGAAAGCGCGGCCTTTACGGGGCTTCTCCCGCGCGAAATAATTTCAAAAACCGACGCCTGCGGCAACACAAGCCTGAAAGGTGCGGTGCAAAGCCTTACGGACGGCTCGTTTCTGCCGCGTTGCCATGAAATTATTTCCCGCGCTTGTGTCATAGACCTTGCCGTGGACAAAGAGTTTTCTGAAGCCTTTACTGACAACATGATAATTTAGGGAACGTCAAAAGAAAATCGGTTAGGTTTTTAGATGTTACATTAGCAGTAATATCGAAAAATATGTTACCGTATTCGCCCCGTTGTTGTAGGCGATTCCCGCCGTCTTGCTCAATTCCGTCACGTCGATTCCAACCGCCTCGATAGAACCAATCATTTTTTCAGGGAAAGGGCAGGGGGAAGGAAATGCGCAAACCTCGCAGACGGGGCAAGCCCCTGCGCCGTATAAAGGAGCGCCCGCGAACTTTTTCCTTAATTCGACAGCAAGCAACGTGTGTCGTTCCCTGCCCAACGTCATGCCCTCATGGTCGAAAGGGTCATCAAGCTGATGCTTCGTCGTAAAAACAAGTATCTTGCCGTAACGCGAGAACTTTTCCCTGTTTTCCTCAATCGTCCCGCAGCCCGGCGGGCATGCCCATGATTTGTTGTACTTGCCGCAGGCGTTTGCCTTGCAGTAGTCAAGCAACTCAGGCAGAAAGGCCAATTTGCCGGGGCTTATTTCCGCCCACTCGCAGACAGGCACGCCCGAAGTAGCGGAGGCTTCACGAATATATTGATGATAGTCGTCCATGTTTCACCATGAATGTTGCCTGCCACACGCGTCGCGTAACACAAGGTTTCCCTCGTCGTCGCGGTTGGGATCGTCGCGTTCCATGCCGCGCCTTCGGGTAAAGTAATTAAAAGCGGCCGTCGCCGACAGCGTCGCCGCCAACGGCGCCGAAATGCCCGACCCGCCTGAAAAATCCGCAAGGCAGGGGTCAAAGGCGCGTATCGTATAACCTTTTGGCGCAAGCGCGTTGCGCGTTATCTGCAAAAAATTGTGAAGCGCGGCTTTTGCCATCTTGTAGCCAAGCCCGTTAACGTCCCTCGTCTCGTTTATGCTCGCCTCTGCCGATGTAATGTAACAAAGCCGCTTGCCGTTTCCTTTTTCCAGAAGGGGCAGAAACGCTTCCAACAGAGCCATCGGGCGTTTTACGTTCGCCTCATATAAATCAAAAATAACCCGCTCGTTTATGCCAGTTCGCACGTTAAAATCGTCCGACGTACTTTTTTCATTTGTTACGTCAATATAAATATCGATGCATCCTGAATCTTTTTGAATAACGTCCGCCGCTTCCTTTATGTCCGTGGGAACGGCTAATAATCCCTCCGATACCACATTTCCCATAACGTATGTTTTATAGCCTTCCCGCGCGAAAACCGACGCGAGGTTTTTATCGAAATCATTATTTTGCGCCGTAATTAAAACAACTTTCATTTATTTCCCTTAAAACGGCCATTCCTGGCTTTTGTAATCGTACATTACAAGCCGCTGTTCGTCCCCAAGCGGAGTTTCAAAATATTTAGCCGCGTGAACGGCGGTCTGCGCCGGATCATAAGCCGCAAATTCCGAAAGGGCGCCGTCCTGCAGCTGCCGCTTCATCCAACCGGGGTGGTACAGGCGGAAAGTATACCCTTGGGAATACAGAAGATTGTGCATCAGACGCACGCTCATGTTAAGCGAGGTTTTGCTCATGGGGTACGGGTAACTGTTTCCGGCGCGGTGCTTCATAAGGGTTATGCATGAAACTTCGGAAGAAACAAAGCAAAGCCGTTTCATGCCGCCGTTGTCCAAAAGGGGGAGAAAACACTCCGTCAAAAAAGTCGGACCAAGCGCGTTTACGCGGAAAAAGTCCCAGGGCGCCTTCAAATCCATTGGAGGCTCGAGGATACTGCATTTAATCTCCCCCATAAGGGCGGCGTTGGAGATAAGCATATCAAGCGAATTTGTCTGTTCCTTCACATAATCGCGCGCTTTTTCGATAGACCGCCTGTCTCCGACATCGAGAGGGACGATTTTTAACTCTGAATTTTTTTCGCGTTCCCGTTCGAGCAGATTATAGTCATTAAGGAACTTGCCTGCGAAAACAGTCCATCCCCGAGAAAGAAATTCCCTGCAAAGCGAAAAACCTAGCCCGCGGTCGGCTCCCGTAACAATAACGTTTGGCATAGTGTCCCATTATAGCACAAAAAACGGCCTTGCGCCTTGCGCCCCCGAAAAAAAGCTTTCCTTTAGCGAAAAATATTTTTTAAAAAAAGTTAAATTTTTCCCCCGCTAAAGTCATGCAAAATACATCTGCGCGCATATATATAGTATCTATGTTTTTTCCTTTTTGGAAAATTCATGGCCGGCGGTCTATGCTGCCGGAACTTGTCAGAGGAGGGATGTATGAACAACCTCAATTCTATTCTTATCGAAGGCAATCTGGTGAGAGACCCTCTGCTTCGATCCACCCCCAAAGGGACGCAGGTTTGCACAATGAGCCTCGCGTCGAACCGTTATTACAAACAGGAGACCGGTTTCGAGAAAGAAGTTTCTTTCTTTAACGTGGAATCCTGGGCGCGTCTTGCCGAGTCCTGTTACAACAAGGGAAAAAAGGGCAGGGGAGTGCGCGTCGTCGGCCGCCTGAAACAGGATCGCTGGACAGGCACCGACGGCAAACCGCAGTCCAGGGTTACCATTGTCGCGGAACACGTGGAATTCCGCCCGGAATTCAAGAAGGACGCGAAACCGGCTGAAGAAGCGGCGGAAAGCCAGCCGTCCGCGTATTCTGGTGAGATTGTGGACGAAGACTTCGGCGAAGATGAAGAAGCGGCGGCGATGGCGAACAAGGAGGTGGAAGCAGTAGCGTTCTAGCCGCTGTAAAAGCCGTCTTTCCAGTTAAAACGGCTCGCGTGAGGCAGGGGGGCGCTCTCTTTAACGGAGCGCATCAGATCACGGTAGTTTGATTTTTTCAACGCTTGACCGGACAGATCGATGATAAAGCGGGCGAACCCCGCCTCTTTTAAAAACTGAATTTTATCTATTATGGAAAACGGCTTTTGCGGATAGACGCGCGTACCTTCGGGGCTTGTAACAAGCGAAAAGGCCTCGTCTTTGTTGTCCGTAAAAGAATCAAAATTGAAAACTTCGCCAAGATCCGCCCTTATATTGAAAAGAGGCGGCCAGTTGAAAACCGTTATAAAAATTTTTGACTGTAACGCGCTATGTTTTTTCTTGTCTTTTTTCCCGCCTTTTTTTTCGCTTCCCTTGCTTTTTATCCCAAGGGTACGTTCAAGGTTTTGCCTGTTGTTTTCCAAAGGCGAAACAAAGCCGTCTGGTCCAAACGACGACACGAAGGATAACGACCATGAATTGAAAATGTAAAGCCACGGCCCCGCTATCAATTTAACTTTTTCTCTGCCCTTAAAAAGCGAAAAATGCCCGGGGTTGTTCAACACGTACTTGGTATAGCCTTTTTCGGTTAAAAGCCCAATTTCCTCTTCCGCTTTCCCCTTATCGTATCCCGCTATTTCCTGCGGAAACCACGGATCCAGAGTCAGTATAATTTCCGCCGGTTTAAACGGTAACGGCGGCTTTGTGTCATCTAACAGATACCTCGCGTTTTTTCTAGACAGCGCGAGCATCACCCTCTGCGGGCGCGAAGACTGCACGATGTATAAATCATCGGGGCGCGAGACGGCGATGTAAAGCCCCTCTGGAAAATCAGGGCCGTGCTTTGCGTCACGTTTTTCGCCATGCCCCTCGCGCGTTTGTCCGATTTGTATCTCCGGCGCCTTATCCCTTCCCGGCCCTTTGCCGCCCTTGTTGCCAGAAATTACTGGCGCATAACGCTTTCGCATTTCCTTAGTTTGTATCAGATAGACGCTGTCGCCCAGCTCGCCCTCCGGCGCGGAAATCCAGTAATGGGAGCCGTCTGGTTTTACAAAGGCGATCTTGTGCGTAACCCTGTTGGAGTCGTCACTGCTGTGTATCCGCACCGAATCTTTCGCCGACAGGGACAACCCTTCCGGCGGCAGGATTTGGGCGCGTCTTTCGCCGCCCGCCCCCTTCACTTTAAGAATCGTCCCAAGGCTTATGCCCGTCCCCCCGTCCTGCGCGGGGTTAAGCCAATCAATCGCGGAAGGTTTCCCGTCAAAAAAATACTGCGTCTTAGGACGCGCGAAGTCGTTACGCAAAATTTCTTTTCCCTGTTCGATGCTCCGCTTTATTTCATCTTCGTCGCCGCCAGAGACCGCGTCCACCACAAGCCGGTAAGCGGAAACCACCGCGCCCACATAGCTCGCGCTCTTCATGCGCCCTTCGATTTTAAGCGCGTTAATTCCCGCCGCCGCCAAATCCGGTACGCGCTCCAAAAGCTGTAAATCGTTCGGGCTGAAAAAGTACCCGCTTTCCCCCTCTTTATCAAGAGTTGACCCGTGGGTGGCGCGGTGGTACAGCCGTCTGCACGCCTGAGTACACATTCCCCTATTGGCGGACTTCCCGCCTAGATAACTGGAAAAAAGGCAGACCCCAGAAACGCTTATGCAAAGCGCCCCGTGGACAAAAACCTCAAGTTCAAGGTTGGTTTCGTTCTTAATGCCTTTAAGCTCTCCAAGGGAAAGTTCCCGCGCCAAAACCACCCGCGAAAAATTGTGCTTGGAAAGCGCGTTCGCCCCTCTTGAAGATGCGATATTCATCTGCGTGGAAGCGTGTAAGCGCAAAGACGGAAATTCAGATTTTACCATCGCCGCCACTCCGAAATCCTGGACGATGAGCGCGTCCGGCCCCTGCCCCGCGAGGTATTTTAAAAACTGGTACATGCGGTCTGCTTCGCGCTGTTCAAAAACCGTATTTACGGTAACATAGACCTTTTTCCCCATCTTACGCAAAGCGCGCAAAGCCCCCTCAAATTGGGCGTAGGTAAAATTGGCGCTTCTAAGCCGCGCGTTAAAATCTTTTAAGCCGAGGTAAACGGCGTCCGCGCCTTCGCCTACTGCTGCGTCAAGCGCCTCAGGCGAGCCTGCGGGAGCGAGTAATTCCATGGGTTATTATACCCATAATAATACTATTAAAATACCCTTAAAATAGCGATGGTACCTTCTTTCTATACGCGTATTTTATAAAGAAGCCTATCATTGAAGAGTTTTCTTTAGCATTGGATGTTTCCAATGTATTAT
>NZ_BDHD01000098.1:0-6847 GCF_054786075.1 Treponema sp. R6D11
TCTTTAAACCTTTCGTTTTGATCGATCGGATCGTTTAATTCAGAGTACGCATTCGCAAGCTCACGGCCATAAACGAATAGCTCAAAACGCTCAGTCAACCTTGCATCATCAGCTTTTTTCTTCGCAAGCGGAGATACTTCAACTGGATAGTCATAAACAAAAGTCGGTTGAACTAAAGCTTTCTCACACTTTTCTTCGAAAACAATATTAAGCACTTCGCCCCACGTTGCCACGCCTTTTATCTCAATGCCAAGTTTTTTCGCAGCAGCAACGGCTTTTATATCGTCTAACCCGTCAAAATCAATTCCCGTCTTGCGTTTAACGATGTCTATCATCGAGATTTTCTCGAATTTATCAAAGTTCAAATCAGTTTCTTCGTATTTTATCTTCGTAGTCCCGCAGGCAGCTTTTGCGCATTCTCGTATAATATTTTCCGTCAAATCCATGCCAGATGCATAATCTTCATATGCCGTGTATATCTCGATCGTCGTAAATTCTGGGTTGTGTCGCGTGCTCATTCCCTCGTTGCGGAACAGCCTGCCAATCTCATAAACCTTTTCAAACCCGCCAACTACCAAGCGTTTTAGGTGAAGCTCTGTTGCAATTCTTAAGTACATATCAAGGTTCAATGTCTTGTGATGTGTTGTAAAAGGTCTCGCCGTTGCGCCACCAGAAATAGTGGATAACACGGGCGTTTCAAATTCAATGTATCCCTTGTTGTCAAGAAAATCGCGGATTGTTTTTATAACTTTGAACCTTTTAACGAATGTTTCTTTAACCTCAGGATTAACGATTAGATCCACATATCTCTCTCTATATCTCAAATCCGTGTCTTTCAAACCATGAAATTTTTCAGGCAGAGGACGCAAAGATTTAGATAACAATGTAACCTTAGTTGCGCGAACTGATTTTTCTTCTTTATGAGTTAGAAATACCTCTCCGCTAACGCCGATAATATCGCCAATGTCTAACTTTTTGAATTCGTCATACGCCTCTTCGCCAAGATTATCACGGCTAACATAAAGCTGTATTTTCCCGTTTTCGTCTTGCACGTCAGCAAAACTAGCCTTGCCCATTCCACGTTTGCTCATGAGCCTGCCAGCTATAACAACCGGCTTGCCCTCATAAGTATCAAAATTTTCGACGATGTCATTAATCTCATTTTGCTTATCAAAAGAAGTGACAGCATATGGATTTTTGCCGTTTGAAGTTAATTCAGCTAATTTATCACGCCTCGCCTGCAGTATCGCGTTTAATTCTTCGCTCATTAGTAGCCCTTTTATTTTTGAATTTTAATAACAGTTAGTGTGTTGCTGCCAGTAGGCAATTCAACAACAATCTTCGCGCCTTTTTTCGCCCCAATCAAAGCTTTGCCGATCGGTGATTCCTCAGAAATCTTACCAGCAAAAGGGTTAGCCTCATGCGTTCCCACGATTTGATACACGATTTCTTTGTCAGCATTTTTGTCGTAGAATGTAACCTTCGAACCAATCGAAACAACGTTCGATGTTCCATCGCTAATAACAACCGCATTTTTAAGAATCTTCTCGATTTCTATGATGCGCGCTTGCGTTGCAGCTTGCTCGTTTTTCGCCTCGTCATATTCAGCATTCTCGGAAAGGTCGCCGAACGAACGCGCTTCTTTGATTTGCTCAGCAATTTCATGCATTTTAACGCTAACTAAATTATCTAGCTCTTGTTGAAGCTCTTCTCTACCTTGCTTTGTTATCGTAATTTGTTTTCCCAAAACTACACTCTCCTAAAATCTTTGTTTTTCGCTCGCTCTAGTATATCACACTTTTCAAGATATTGTCAATACTTTTTATACGCTTTATAGAGGTAAAAATGCCATAAAAACAAAAAATTTGACAAAAAGTTTTTGCAAATATATAATATCTAAAATCACGGAGGAAAAAATGTATCTTTTAGACGAACTTAAAAACCAAGATAAGCAAGTTTTCGATGCGATAAACGCGGAGACAGACCGCCAGCGCAACAAAATCGAACTAATCGCGAGCGAAAATTTTGTGTCCGAAGCTGTTATGGCAGCTGTCGGCTCAACGCTGACTAATAAATACGCAGAGGGCTATCCAGCACATAGATATTATGGCGGTTGCGAATGCGTTGATGTTGCAGAAAACCTAGCTATCGAGCGCGCACAAAAATTATATAACACAGATTATCACGTAAACGTTCAACCACACTCCGGCGCAAACGCTAATCTCGCTGTATACTTTGCTGCGCTAGAGCCGGGCGATACAGTTCTCGGCATGAACCTAGCAAACGGCGGACATCTAACCCATGGTTCACCTGTGAACTACTCTGGAAAATGGTTCAATGTCGTGCCATACGGCGTCGATGAAAACGGATATATAGATTATGACGAGGTCCTCGCTCTTGCAAAAACGCATAAACCAAAAATGATAATCGCCGGAGCTTCGGCTTATCCCCGCGCATTAGATTTTAAAAAATTTGCCGAAACCGCAAAAGAAGTTGGCGCAACGTTAATGGTCGACATGGCGCACATCGCAGGTTTAATCGCAGCAGGTCTGCACGAAAGCCCATTCGGCTATGCAGATTTTGTAACGACAACAACACACAAAACCCTAAGAGGACCGCGAGGTGGCGCAATATTTGCAAAACCAGAATTTGCTAAAGCGATTGATAAAGGCGTCTTCCCAGGAACGCAAGGCGGTCCATTAATGCACGTCATCGCCGGCAAAGCAGTCTGCTTCGGCGAAGGGTTAACCCCTGAATTTAAGGAATATCAAAAACGCGTAGTCGAAAACGCAAAGGCATTCGCAGATAGATTTATCGAAAACGGAATCAAATTGGTCTCAAACGGCACAGACAACCATCTGATGTTAGTCGATTTAACTCCATTTGGTTTGACTGGCAAAGACGTCGAACACAACCTTGACGAAATCGGCATAACAGCAAATAAGAACACCATACCAAACGATCCAAATGGTCCATTTGTCACAAGCGGACTGCGTTTAGGAACGCCTGCCGCAACAACCCGCGGCTTCGGCAAAGAGGAATTTGTAGAAATCGCAGATATCATAACAGATGTCATAAAGGATTTCGAATCGGCAAAAGATACCGCGCCAGCCCGAGTTAAAGCATTATGCGATAAACACCCGTTATATTAAAAATAAAACAAAAAGCTCTGATTATTTATCAGAGCTTTTTAAATGAATAGAAAACTAACCTACGCTAACAACCTTGCTAGCTTTGAGCGCAAGGCGCATTTTGTCCGCCAACATCGCGATAAATTCGCTATTGGTCGGCTTTCCTTTGTTGTTGTTAATCGTGTATCCAAAATATTTTGTCAATATATCAATGTTTCCGCGATCCCACGCAACTTCGATCGAATGCCTGATCGCTCGCTCAACTCTCGAAGGGCTCGTATCATACAATTTTGCCACCATCGGGTATAGCCCCTTTGTAATAGATTCCAAAATAGCCGGGGTTTCAACTGAGTATAAAATCGCCGAACGCAAATACTGATACCCTTTAATGTGCGCCGGAATGCCGATTTCATGCAACATTTCCGTCACTTCGAACTCAGTGTCTTTCAGTTCTATGCTCGGTTTGTTAGATAAAACTGTTAGGTTGCTGCCCGCAAGCATTTTAATTCTCTTTGCCAAATCGCCCAACGAGAATGGTTTAATTAAGAATAAAGACGCACCCAAATCTAGGCATTGCTGCACGATAGCCTGATTCGGCAAGCTGTACGTCGCGATCGCTTTAGTCTTAATCCCTAAGCTTTTAATTTTTTCTAAAACTGATATTCCGTCTAAAACCGGCAATATAACGTCGATCAAAGCGATATCCGGATTGTATTTATTTAGCAGCTCCACAGCCCTATCGCCTGAGTTCGCCGTCCCAACAACCGATATGCTCGAATCATTTTTGAAGAACTCCGAAATTAGGTATGTAAATTCTTGAGAGGAATCAGCCACAACCAGTTTGATTTTTTGCTCGTTTAACATTTTTATCTAGCTCCTTTTTCTCCCCCAAGACTTAGTATGATGAAATTTTACACTAAATGGAAAATTTTGTCAATAGTTTTTTACAATATTTTCCACAAAAGTTTCATCATCCTTCGACATTTTTCGTAAATCCGAAGAAGAAATTGGCTTTCCGTCGCTAAAAACGGGGCTAATAACATTTAATTTTACACAAAATTTTTTACATAATTCCTGCAGTTTTTCAATATCTCCCTCGCGATTTTTACCAAAAAAGAAGTCGAACCCGACGGTTATTTCCCTCGCGTGGAGTTTTTTGTATATAAATTCCTCGAAAAACTCTTGATATTCAATGTCTTTTATGCCATCGATATTCTGATAAATCATTGCATCTATTCCAAGCTTATGAAGCTTTTCCTGCCTCTTTTGCTCATCTAATATTTTTTCTTCTTTATTATCAATTATCAAAGCTGCCGGCAAGAATTCGCTTTTAATAACTTCCTCGATAACTGCCTTATGCCCGTTATGCACCCCGTCGAACTTGCCAATGCACAAAGATGTCGGGAAAGGTATCTCGCAAATTTCTTCTAATATAATCGGTTTAATCTCTGCCTTTTCAATCGAAACGCAATCTTTAAGTTCGAACTTGCCGTTTTTAGTGCGAACGAGCGACGTCATCACCGCGCCGCAACCTAAAGCCGATCCAATGTCATGCACAAGCGTTCTTATATATGTCCCCGCCGAGCATTCCACTTCTATCTTCGCCGCGCTATCCGTATGCTCCAAAATTTTTATATCATATACGCTAACTCGGCGTGGATCACGCTCAATCTCTATCCCCTCGCGCGCTAAATCGTATAACTTTCGGCCGCCAACCTTGATCGCAGAAAACATCGGCGGAGTCTGTTTTATATCACCAACAAATTTTTTTACGATCTCATCCAACTGTTTTTTTGCTATCTTCGGTTCGCATATATCGGTTATCTCGCCCGTTATATCCTGCGTGTTAGACGTCTTGCCGAACTCCATCTCAGCAATATACGTTTTCTTCTTATGCATAAAATAATCGGAAAGCTTTGCAGCCTTACCAACGCAGACTATTAAAACGCCTGTTGCAATCGGGTCTAGCGTTCCTGTGTGTCCTATTTTTTTTGTTCCCAAAATTCCACGCAATTTTGCGATGACATCAAAAGAAGTCCAATCTCTTGGCTTATTTATTAAAACAATTCCGTTTCTCGCGCTCATATATTTCATTATACATTTCCTGTCGAATTTTGTCAAACAAAACATTTCCCTTGATTTTTTTAATAAATAGTGGTAAAATACTTTTATGAAAAAAGACAGCTATTTCACAAGCCGCGGGCTATCAAAAATCCTATTTTTGCTAGCTATCTTAACTTTCTTTATGCCATTTCTAGCCGTTTCATGCGGCAGCAATGAGTTGATCAGCCCAACGGGAATGGATTTAATAACTAGCCGAGAATATGCAGTGTTAGATACATCCGCCATCATCCCCAGCCAAATTTCCATCATCATCTGCCTTGCCGCGCTGGTTATTCTGGGTGTCGTTTTATATTCCAAACAAAAAAGATTCACGCTGCTCCTCTGGGGTTTTAGCATATTCGCCGCTGTCTTATCTATCGTCTGGTTCCTATTTTCTGAACCTAAAAAGCTATACCTCGCCGCGCTAGATTATATCGGCTATAACGTCACCGATGTCTTTTCCGTAAATATCGGCATCGGTCTTTGGTCGCTGATTATAATAATTATTTTGCTCATCGCGGTGTACCTAAAACGCCTGTTATTCGAACCTCTTCATGATATCGAACCAGATGAAGAAGATATCAAAAGGCGTTGGTTCGCCCTCGGCAACCCGTTCGAACTAAAAACTGATTACAAAACGAAAGCATAAAAAAAGAACCTGATCGGGTTCTTTTTATTTTATTATATTTTAATTCCTGGCTGAGTTGGAGCCGCCTGCGTTGTGACAGGGGGAGCTTGCGTAGGAGCAGGAGGCTGATCTTTCCCAACATTTCGTTGCGCTCTCAATTCATCAAGCGTTGCTTTCACATCTATTTTCGTCTTCCCGCGCTTCGAAACTTTCTCGGTCGCTTCTTTCAAATCTTTTTCAACTTGTTCTTTCTAGCTTTTTATACCTTTTTTTTCAACTTCATCTATAGTTAATTCAATCTTTTCGCCTTTGCGTTTTTTATTTAAATTACTAAAAGCTCTCTTAATCTTCGGTATGTGCTTTCCAATTAGAGGCAATTTTTCAATGCCGCCGCGATAGACTTTATAAGTGCAAGCCAGCCCTGCTATCATAACAAGCCCGCCGACAAACATTCCAAGCGGGCCGCCTAGCAAAAGCCCTGCTAAAAGCGAACCTCCCATACCGCCGAACATAGTCATCCCGCGTTTTATGTTCATATTTCTAATGCCAAATTTTTTGTTCGCAGCAAGCATAGCGTTAAAAATCTTCCGCTCCCCGATGGTCCCTTTGTTATCTTTATGAAATTCTACTAAGATCTTATTTCGTTGCCACATCTTAGTTTCAGGGTTTCCAGCCGCCTCCAAAAGCCTTTTCTTGGTATCATGCGCCCTTGCAAGCAGTTTTTGGTCGCTCTCGTTTAGTTCTTCAGTTAGATTTCTCTTTTTAAAATCTTCAGATATCTTAAGCAAATCCTCGTCTAATTTCTTAGACAAGTTCTTTTTCATCTTTCCATAATGGAAATCTTTTGCAACCTTGCTCGGCTTTAAAAACGGGTATAGCCCGCCTGTCCAAAAGGTAGCAAGAGCACGAAGCCCTTTGCCTAGAAACTCTTTTTTATCTGCCATAAAAAATCACCTAATTTCTATAATTTCTATTTATACTTAAT
>NZ_BDHD01000099.1:0-6610 GCF_054786075.1 Treponema sp. R6D11
TCATCTTCAGCCGCTTCATCGAATTCCGGCGCGACTTCTTCAATCTCTTCAATTTCCGCGATGTCATCCGTATCAGATTTTGCCACGACATCCGCCGTCCTGGCCTCTGCTTTCGGTTTTTCTATCCTTACGGCGCGGTTTTTGACAATCTCTTCCAGCGAGGCGAGGTCGTAGCCCGACTTCATGACAGCTAACAGTTCGTCCCATGCCTTGTCAATTATGCCGTCTACTTCTTTTTCCAGTTTGCGGTTTATGCTAAGGCCGTGTTTTAGCTCAAAACGAATTTCGTCCCTGCGCTGTTCAAGTTCCAGTATCCATTTTGCCCTGTCCTGCCCTGTTTTTTTTATGTACAACTGTTCAAAAAGATTCGTCCTGAGCGTGTTAATCCTGTTCTGTACCAGCGTTAAAGGATGCGGCTTAAAATTAACAAGAAAAAACACGACAAGGAATATCGTAAGAAACATTGAAAAATGAAAAATAAATTTCATGGAAGCGGGAATCGCGAAGATTGAATCGTTTATTATGCGCCCGAAATACAGGTTGTTGCCGGTTTTTGTCGAGATAAGCGCGTACCTGACGCCGGAATCTTCCGCGTCGAACGTGACATATTCCTGAAAATCCGCGTTCCATGCGGAAGATATTTTTCCCAAAAGAACGGCTTTTGACGTACTTGGGCTTCCGAAAACAATCCCTCTGGGATCCCTGATAACCGATACGTCGTCGGCAGGTTTCAAGATGCCTTCGGTGATAAGTTTTTCCGCAACCGCCCTAGCCGAAAGATAAAAAAGGGCGGTTCCCCTGTAAACGTCCATGGAATCATAAAAAGGATATGAAAAAATTATTCTGTCGTTTGTGTCGTCCATGGTATATTTAGATTTTTCATTCGCCTTTACGCTTATGTCGTCGTAAGGCAGGACTCTGCTGTCGTCCGTATAATTTCGGTAGGTGGCGGAATTAGCACTAATGCTGATTACGTCGCGGTTCGATGTGGAGTAGTGGAGCCTTACGCCGTTGCTGTCCACAAATTGCACCGACTGAAGCCCGCTGACGGATTCCACCAGTATCCCGAATACCCTTGAACGCTCGTAAATGTCGGCCGCGGTTTGGTTGTAAAGGAAACTGCTTTTTACCGCCGGTTCATTCAATGTGTCGGCAAATTTGTTTTCCAGATCTAAAAAGAATGTTTGGACAATTTCAGCGGCTTTTTCGTTTTCTTTAACGACGGAATTAACAAAAGAAGGGTTATAAAAATGAGTCCTTACAAAGTCCAGAGGCTCAAAATCAAGCAAATAGACAATTCCGGCAAAGAGGATGCATGAGATAACTAGCACTAGAGCCGGTTTTTTGAAAGTAGACAACATTTCTTCCTGCTATCATCTATTATCGGTAAATTTTTAACATTATGGAAGATAAAACAAGGAAATAATTGCTATTTGGCGGGGGTGCGGGGGCGCTGTAATCAAAGCGAAGCTGGTTGGCTTTTACATAGGAGTTTTTTAACGCCGAAAGTTCAGGTTTTATACCTTTTATCTTGCTTCGGTTTTCTTCCGACACTTTTGCCTTGAAATAGTCGTCAAGGGCGCTTAAGATTTTGTGGTAATTTTGCATTTCGGCGATATTTTTTTCCAAATAGCCAATAATCTGCTCTTCCGTCATCTGCGACAGTTTATGGTAAGCCGGACCTTTCATTAAACTGGTCAGGAATTTTATCTTTTTTTCCAGTTCGTCCCTGAATTTAAAGAAATAAACCTTTTCTTTTACCGGCAAATCCTTGGTTTGATCCAGATATTCCACTGTATAGACGACTTCTTCCGGTTCGGCGTTTGTAATCTGCCTGATAAGCTCCTTGATTACCTGCATCAGGCTTTTTTTATAACTTTCCATTATGGCTTGATTTTCATCAAGTTTGGACAGTATTTCCGAGAGGGAGGTTGAAGCGCCGCCGATTACCTGAATGCCGTCCAAAAGGATGTTTTTGAAATTTACGGGGGCTTTTACCGCTTTTTGCTTGGTTACGGGGACTTTTAAGGTGTTTAGAACCATGTCCCTCATGTCCTGGCCGTTTTTGGAGTAGTCTTCCTTGATAAGTTCTTCGATTAATTCTTTATAAAAGGGCGAGCCGGGCATTGCCGAAGGCATTTTTTTCTTGATGTTTTCAGGGGTGGCCTCGCCCGGGGACATGTCTTTTGTTATTTTTTGGCGTACTTCAAGTTTATAATATTCCCTGTAGTAGATGCTAAGGTTCTTCAATATTGCCATGGACGACGCCGTAGTCTTGGACAGCCTCGAAAGGCTTTCGGCGATTATGCTCAATGTTATTTGATCGACTCCGGCTTTTGAACTCATCGATATTTCCGCGACCGCCTTGGTCATAAGGCTCTGGCTGTCCGGCGACAAGGCTACCCAGTCTATGTAGCGGACAAGCCCCACAATCCGTTTAATCCTGTCCAGATTGAGGAAATCTATGCCTAATTGGTAAAAATTGGTTAAATAGTCCAGTTGGTTGTCATAATTGGACAGCCTTATCGACAGCTGTTCCACCTTTTTAGCTTCGTTGTACGGAGTCGCGTCCGGCACTTCCAGCTCGGTTATTTTTGTTTCCTGCTTGTAAGGGTCTTCGTCTATCAGTTTTTTCTTTAAATAGATATTATATAAAGAGGCGTAAGAAGTGTGGAAGTTCCTCAGTTCGTCCTTGAGTTTTTGCATTTCTTCCCTTTCCAGCCAGTCCTTCCTGGCGCCAAGGACTTCTTGCATGGTCGCAATATAGGAGGCTACTTGTGTTTGAGGGGTATCTGCCATACATTAATTATTATATAAATATATAGAAAATTCAAGAAAAGCCTTAAAAATCGGCTTGATATAGGCTTATTTTTAATTATTTACTACATTTTTTCCGCTAAAGTAATGCAAAAACGCATGTCCGCACCGTATATACTGTATGAAGTTAGTTATTTTTCTGTTTCCGGCGCTGATCCTTTCCCTGCTTTTTGCCTGTTGCAGGGATTTGCTTCTTTCGTCGTACACTGTGGCCCCGCCGTCCGCGCCGGAAGAGTGGGTGTCCCTGCTCGGCGAGCCCCACTGGCGGCTGGAATGGCTGGACAAAAACGGCAACAAGCGGATAGCGGATATTTTACCCGGCGCCCGCTTGGAAATTGAGATCCCCGTCACATGGGCGAATCCCGTTACCGCCTGGCCCTATTGGCCGGAACACAACCTGCCCGCCGGAGTCTTCAAACCCGCCGGGGCTTTGTTCCCCTTCGACGCGGACGGCGGTCGGCTCAATTTAACTTGGAAAGCCGGGGTCGATACGGTCTTTTATTGGGAACTTGCCCTTGCCTGCGACGGGCAGAAAGACGTGAAAATTCCCGCCAATTTTGACTGGTCTCGTTTTAGGGAACTTTTAAATGATGAAACATTAAACGAAGAAGTCCGTAAAGACCCCTGGCTTGTAGACTGGCGTACCGTAGCGCAAAAAACAATAAGCGCGAGTTTTGACCGCCGCCGTCTTGTCCCCGAAGGCGCAGGCTCTTTGTCCGTTCCCGTTGCTTGCGGCCCTTGGTACGGAACTTCCCCGTTTGGCGAGCCGTTGTTTTTTGATGAAGGTGAAACGCCGTCTTTCCCTGTCCGTCCCGGTTTTAACGTGTGGGTTTCTTCCGGCGGGATTTTGCGCGTCAGCGGGAAAACATGGACTATATCGGGGGTGAAGCCATGAAAGCGGTTGTTGATGAACTAAAGAAAATAAATGAAAATATTTGTGAAATTTTGGAACTAATAAAGCAAAGCAGAAAAACGAAAATAGAACAGATATTCGATAATGCTTGCGCTTTTGTTGGAATTCTTGGTATAATTTCATTAATTGATATTATTTTGAAATGGTTATTAGGAGGTTAAATATGCTGTTTGAAGCTTTTGTTCTGGTCGCAATAATAATTCTCAGTTTTACAATGGTTTATGTTCTCCGTACCCTCAGAAAAATCACGTCTTAAGATACTTGTTCATAAAGCCCTCAATTGGTTATTATGAATATAATTACCATGAAGCGAGGGCTGTTTTTACCGTTATTGATATTTTTCGCTCTTCCGCTGTGGCCGCAGGAACAGGTTGGCCAAAGCCAAGACCCTTTTTCCCTTGTCGGCATGAAGGTGGCTGAGCTTGTGGAGCGGTTTGGGGCGCCGACGGCGGTTTTTGCGGTCAGGGGAAACGAGGTCTGGCAGGACGATGTTGTTTTCCAGTATGCCGGAGCGGATTTTTTCATTGTTAAGGACAGGATTTGGCAGGTAAAACTTTCTGCCGCGCTTGGGATTAATTCGGGCGACCAGAAACAGGCGGCGGCGCTTGTTTTGGGCGCGAAGGCGCAGGACAGGGGGGATCATCTGCTTATGTCCGTAGCCGGCAAGGACTGGCCGCTGATGTTCAGGGTGAACATTAACGGCGCGGGGCGCGTCGCCGCTATTTATATTTACCGGCCGGACTTTTAAGGAGGACAGTTTTGGCAAAAATCTGCTTGTGTCTAACCGCAAAAACCCTTCAAAAAAATCTGGAAATTCTAGAAAAATACCGGAAGTATACGGACATTGCCGAATTGCGCGTGGACTGCCTTAACGCCGATGAGCGCCTTTACATACGCAGTTTCCCGGAACTTGCGGGATTGCCCGTTATTCTTACAATCAGGCGCGACTCGGACGGCGGGTATTATACGGGCGGGGAAGGTTCAAGGATAAGGTTGCTTGCGAACGGCTTAGCCTTTGCGGAAGTGGACAGAAGAAAAAATTTCGCATACGTTGATATTGAAGAAGACCTTGAAGTGCCAAGCCTTGAAGAAGCCGCGAGAACTTTCGGAACAAAAATAATCCGCTCGTATCATAATACGGAAGGATTAATTGACGACATTCCCGCAAAGCTTAATTCCATGCTGCGTACCGGGGATGAAATTGTTAAAATGGCCTTAAAAGCCAATACCACAAGCGATGTCGTTAAAGTTTTCCGCGCGGCGAAAGACTGCGCGATTCATGATAAAATTATTCTGTGCATGGGGCATCTGGGCATTTATTCGCGGCTCCTCTGCGAAAAATTCGGCTCTCTCCTTACCTATTCAAGCGCGTTATCTGAAAATGAAGTTCCCGGGGCGACATGGCAGATTGATGTTAAAGAATTAAACGAATTATTCCGTTTCCGCAACATCACAAAAAAAACAAAAATTTACGGGGTTACGGGTTTCCCGTTAATGGCAAGCATAAGCACATGGATTTTTAATTTGACATTCGGTTTTGAAAATACAGACGCTGTATATGTGCCGTTACCGGCGGACTCGGTTCATGATGTTTTGGAGATTGCCGAAGAATTGGGAGTTCAGGGGCTTTCGGTTACGGTACCTTACAAGGAAGCGGTTTTGCCCGCGCTTACAAGGCGTTCGGCCGTAGTCCACTCTATCGGGGCCTGTAATTTCATGTTTCGTTCCCCCGACGGCTGGTTTGGCGATAACACCGACTGTACCAGTTTTTCGGCTTCAATACTGGCATTCTTGGGCAAAAATAATCTTAAATGGAAAAAGGTTACAATTGTCGGGGCGGGCGGAGTCGCGCGCGCCGTCGCCGCCGAAGTTTTTCGTATGGGCGGCAAAGCCCTAATTTTAAACCGTACCATTCACAAGGCGAAAGACATCGCGTCGATGTACAATTTCCGCTGGGGTGGGTTGGACGAACACGGGATTGAATTAATAGAAAAATACCGGGACATTATCATACAGGCGACGTCGGTCGGAATGGGAGGATACGAAGCTTCCGATCCGCTTGAGCTTTATTCTTTTACCGGCAAAGAAATCGTGATGGATTTGGTTTACTATCCCGCGCAAACGCCGTTATTAACTCGCGCTGCGGCCGCGGGCTGCAGAACCATCAACGGTTACAATATGGTAACAAATCAGGCCGGCCATCAATACAAACAAATTATGGGAAAGGAAATTCCCCCCCAGCTTTTATCGAGGGTTATCAATATAGTGGAGGCAAGTACATGGAACAAGATTCGGGCAGAATAATGAAAGAAGCCGCCGGAAAAGCGGCGGTAGACGCGCTTGTAAAAAGTAGCATGAAGCTCGGTCTTGGCACGGGGTCTACCGCCATTCACGCGGTACGTAGGGTAGGCGAACTTTTGGCGAACGGGACGTTACGGGACATCAGCGCCTTTGCCACCAGTTTTCAAACTGAAATTGAGTGTGAAAAATTAGGGATACCCGTTTACTCGTTGAACTCAAAAGAGCTTGCAAGCGGGCTTGACCTTACCATAGACGGAGCCGACGAGGTTGATCCGCAAAACCGCCTGATTAAGGGTGGGGGAGGGGCGATGTTAATCGAAAAGATAGCCGCATATTCCTCCGCGTTATTCGCAGTTACTGTGGACGAGTCCAAAATCGTGCAAAGCCTAGGGACGGGTTTCCCCGTTCCCGTGGAGGTTGTTCCAGACGCCAGGGTTCAGGCTACAAAGGCATTTGAAAAACTAGGCGCAAATGTTATACTTAGGGAGGCGTTGCGTAAAATAGGGCCTGTCATCACCGAACATGGGAATATAATTCTTGACATCCGTTTCAACTCCCCTGTTGATCCCGTAAAGATGG
>NZ_BDHD01000100.1:0-6663 GCF_054786075.1 Treponema sp. R6D11
ATTTAAAATATATCACATTGTGTGCCTTTTGTCAACTTGTTTTTTTTAGCAAAAAATCAGAAAAAAACGATTTATCCCGTATTACATAACTTCCAAAAATGGGATGCAAACCAAATGAAAGGCGTCTTTTAACACCATCATTACGGCGCGGCTTAATTCCAGTCTTGCCTTGGAGAGTGCGGGGTCTTCGCAGTTAAGGATTGGACATTCATGGTAAAAAAAACTGAACGCTTTGGAAACGTCGTAAAGAAAACCGGTTAGGTTAGAAGGGTCAAGGTTCTGCGCGGACTCGCTTACCTTTGCAGGATACGCGGCAAGAGATTTAATCAACGTCCATTCGGGATCTGATACAAGCAGAGAAAAATCCGCGCCGCTGTTTACTGCGCCGCTGTTTACTGCGCCGCTGTTTACTGCGCCGCTGTTGTCGTTTGTCTGCGCCTTGCGTAACATGGAAGAAATACGCGCTCCCATGTACTGCAAATAAGGACCAGTGTTCCCCGTAAAAGAAAGCGACTCTTTTGGGTCAAAAAGCATATCTTTAATGGGGCTGGGTTGTAACAAAAAATAATGCAAAGCGCCAAGTGCTATTTTTTCCGCCACTTCACCTGGGTCGCCTACTTCCTCTTCCCTGCCCTTTTCGCGTATCTCCGCAAGCGCCATGTCGCGTAAGGAATCAAGTAAATCGTCGGCATCTACAACAGTACCTTCGCGGCTTTTCATTTTTCCTTCGGGAAGGTTAACCATGCCGTAGGATAGATGATGAAGGTTCTTTGCCCATGAATAGCCTAATTTTTCAAGCAAGATAAAAAGAACCTTAAAATGATAATTTTGCTCGGAGCCTACAACGTAGATCATTTTGTCAAATTGCCAGTCTTTATAGCGGTTAATAGCGGTTCCAAAGTCTTGAGTAATATAGATTGACGTACCGTCGCTTCGTAAAAGTATTTTTTTGTCCAATTTTTCTTCGCTTAAATCTACCGCTACAGAGCCGTCTTCCTGACGAAAGAAAATGCCTTTTTCCAATCCTTTTAAAACTTCATCTTTGCCAAGCATATATGTTTCGCTTTCAAAGTAGTATTTGTCAAATGAGACGCCGGTTCTGTTGTATGTTTTTTTCATTCCCTCAATAGCCCAACTGTTCATCTTCTTCCACAATTCCACAGTTTCGACATCGCCGGCTTCCCAATTACGCAATAATTCTTGCGCCTTCTTCATCGACTGCGTTTGTGCCTCGGCTGTATCTTTATCCGCTCCGGCTTTTATCAATTCATCGGTTTCCTGTTTTAACGTCTTACTAAAACTTACATACCAATCGCCTACAAAGCGGTCGCTTTTTACGCCTTCGCTTTCGGGCGTTTTTCCCTGCCCATGCTCCTTGTACGCAAGCATGGACTTGCAAATATGAATTCCTCGATCGTTTATGATGCAAACTTTGCGCACCTGCGCTCCGCAAGCCGCCAAAATGCGCGAGATACTTTCGCCCAACACATCGTTTCGCAAATGTCCAAGGTGCAGGGGTTTATTCGTATTTGGGCTTGAAAACTCTAGCATTACCCTCTTGCCCGCAAGACTGCCCGGTCTTCCAAACAAAAAATCGTCTTTACTGTCTTTTGTAACCTGCTCCAGTATTGTCTTTGCCGTTTTCGCCCGATCCATTTTTACATTCAAATATGGTCCCTGCGCCTGTACTTTTGCGTCGGATTCTTCATCATTAAGTATTTTTGTAAGTATTTCAGTCGCTATTTGCGCTATCTGCGGCGGACCTTTTCGCAATATTTTAGAAAAACCAAACATGGGAAACCCAATGTCCCCCAAGTCGGGGCTTGGAGGGTCTTCCGCTATAACTTGTTCGGGAGCTATTTCTTTGTTAATACCGGCATCGGTTAAAAGTATATTTATAACAAAAGCGATTTTTTCTTTCCAATATAATTTATAATCGTACATATTGCATTAATCATACCATATTGTACAATTATTTTCATGCCGCTTGGAAAGAAATTTTTTAATCAGCCGACTATAGCCCTTGCAAAAGCGTTGCTTGGCAAATACCTTGTTTTTGGCAACTTAAAGGGAATGATTGTAGAAACCGAGGCGTATCTATACAAGGACGATCCCGGCTGTCATGCAAGCAGGGGCAAGACTGTCCGCAACGCGCCGATGTTTGGTCAGGCGGGAAACACTTATGTCTACCTAATCTACGGAATGTACCACTGCATAAATATAGTAAGCGGCAAAGAGGGAGAGGGCGAAGCCGTGCTTCTTCGCGCGCTTGAACCTGTAGAGGGAATCCCCCTTATGCAAAGAAGGCGCAAAACCAAAAAAATAGAAAACCTATGCAACGGTCCTGGAAAGCTTACACAGGCGTTTGGCATAACCAAAAAGCACAATAATTTGTCTTTGTTAAAAGGAGCAATACAAATTTTAGACAACAAAAAAAATTATGAGATAGCGTGTAGTACGCGCATAGGGCTGACAGCGGGCAAAGAGCTTGAATTACGGTTTTTTATTAAAGATAACAGGTTTGTGTCAAGAAGTGGTTAGTGGTTAGTGGTTAGTGGTTAGTAGTTAGTGGTTAGTGGTTAGTGGTTAGTAGTTAGTAGTTAGTAGTTAGTAGTTAGTAGTTAGTAGTTAGTAGTTAGTGGTTAGTAAAGTCGTTTCTTTCAACTACATACTACATACTATCTACTATCTACTATCTACTATCCACTACATACTATCCACTATCCACTACATACTATCCACTATCCACTACCTAGAAAGACCATCAATGATTTTTTCGACGCTTTTTTTGTAGTTCGCGGGGTTCGCCGCCCATTTTGAATAGAGTTGATCAAATGTTTTTACTGTTCCCAAATATTTTAAGTTAATGAGCAGATAATAACGGGGATCTACTATTTGTTTGTTGTTCATGGTTGTACTGGCGTAGCCTTTAAGGTGCTGAATATGCGCCCTTACTCCCTCTGTCATGCCGGAGAATTTCCCGTTCCAACTTGGAAGCTCTATTAATCCTCCGTAATTATGCGACGCTACACGCTGATTTTTTAAAAAACTTGTAGCATATAACATTTGCGCTATCGCTATGTCATGGTTAATATTCTCAAAAACCGCTTCTTCAAAGTATGTATCAATAAGTTTATTTAAAAGATTGTCATTTACAGCGGGATTTTGCTTTTTTACATAGGCTATTATTCCGGCTTTACCCAGAGAGCCTTTTCCTTCTAAAAATCCGCCTTTAACCGCATACGGAAAAGCCTGTACCTCGTTTTCACCGCCTGAGATTATATTTGAACTTACAGCCAAACGCGGAAGATCAACGTCAGAATGGAGCTTATAAGGTCTTGTATCTATAACCGCCGAAAAAAGCTCAAAATTGTTTTGCCTGTTTTTTTTGAATTTTAACGCAATGTCCTTGCCGCCAACCTGAAAAACAACCTCAAAAACATCTTTGCTTCCCGAAACAGGGAATTCGTGCAGTCTTCCCTGTTGATTGCCGGCAAACACTATCGTTTGAGCTTGACCTTTGTCCGGCATTATCAATGTTCCGTCTTGAATTTCAATTTTTGGAGGATCGTACTGTTCGCTGACTACCATTGTAAAAGGTTTGGAAAGATAAAAATTAAGCTCTTTCAGGCTTCTGCCCGAATTTTGTATTAAATTGACAAGATCCCATGTAAGAGGGGTAATATTTTGACTTGCCGATGTATACTGAACCGACTGTGTTTGCTGTACCGATTGCGTCTGCGGTTGTGTTTCTACCTGCGGCTGAGATACGGGAGTTTGTTCTTCGTAAATTACTTCGCTTGATTCTTCAGTATCTTTATATTCTTCCTGACAAAAAAGATTAACCGAATTTAAACAAAGAAAAAAAATAATAAAGAATTTTACCTTTTTCATAAATACTCCTTAAAAAAGGCAATATTAGGGTTATTTTAGCCCTTTTTTGATGTTTTGTCAACAAAAAATACCAGTTATAATAAAAATCTTATTTATAATCTCTTTCATGTGTTTGACAAAAAATTTAAAAAAACATATAATATTTTAAATCAATTTAAGGAGGAACAGTATGTCTGATGTTTTGTCTATAGTACTGGGCGGCGGGAAGGGAACACGTCTGTTCCCCTTAACACAGTTCCGTTCAAAGCCTGCTGTTCCTTTCGGCGGCAAGTATCGGCTTATAGATATACCCATTTCTAACTGTATAAACGCGAATTTAAAGCAAATTTACATAGTTACCCAGTTTAATTCTGCTTCTTTACACCTGCATATCGGTCAAACCTACCTTTTTGACACTTTTACCAAAGGTTTCGTTGAAATTCTCGCCGCAGAGCAAACTTTGGAGCATTCCGGTTGGTACGAGGGTACTGCAGACGCTGTTCGCAAGAATTTCCCCCACTTTAGAACGCAAAATCCAGCATATTACATCATTCTTTCAGGCGATCAGCTGTACAGAATGGACTTACAGGAGCTTTTAAAGAGCCATATTGATTCAAAAGCGGCAATTACCATCGCATGTACGGGCGTAAGCCGTGAAAACGCAAGCGGTTTGGGTATTTTAAAGGTCGATAAGAGCAACCAAATCACCGAATTTCTGGAAAAACCCGGTCCAACAAAGGATATTTCCGATTATAAAGCTCCAAGAGAGCTATTTACCGATAAAAACAAGGAAGATTGTTACCTTGGTTCTATGGGTATTTATGTTTTTAACGCTAAAACAATGGAAGAATGTCTTGCCAATGACCTTACAGACTTTGGAAAAGAGATAATTCCAGGCGCTATTAGCAAGCTAAAGGTAAACGCGTATCTTTTTGACGGATATTGGGAAGATATAGGAACTATTAAAAACTTTTATGATACCAACTTGGAATTAACCTCTGTAAAACCCAGTTTCGATTTTTATGACGAGCGCAGACCCATTTATACCCACATGCGTAATCTTCCGCCGTCAAAAATGAACTTTTCCAACATGAACCAGTCAATTGCCGCCGAGGGGTGTATTATTACCAACGCAAATATTACAAACTCAATCGTCGGCATTCGTACGCTTATCGAAACAGGGGCAAGTCTTAACGGCGTTGTTTGTATGGGAGCCGACTTCTATGAAACAGAAAAGCAAAAAATACATAACGCCGAGGCAAGAATTCCCAATGTGGGAATAGGCAGGGGCGCAATTATAAAAGGCGCAATTATCGACAAAAACGTCTGCGTAGGCGAAGAATGCAGAATCGGCGTAGACGACATTAAACGAACAGACGGCAATTACGGACACTACTACATCGTAGACGGAATTATTGTGATACCTAAAAATACTATTCTGTATCCTGGTACTGTTATTTAGTAGTTAGTAGATAGTTATTAGTGGATAGTTATTAGTGGATAGTATGTAGTTGAAAGAAACGACTTTGCTAACTACTACATACTAAATACTAACTACTATACACTAATTCCACTTTGTTTGCGGTAACTTTGATCTTACCGTTTTTCACACCCGCGATAAAGGTTGTCCCATCTTCCCAATTTTCTTCTAAAATTAGTTGAGATAATGGCGCTTCAAGTTCTTTTTGGATTGTGCGGCGTAACGGTCTGCCGCCGAATTTGGGATCCCAGCCTTTTTCTACAAGTATGCGTTTTGCGGCGGGTGTTATCTCTATGTTGAAATTCTGCTCGGCAAGTCTTTCGGAGAGTTCTTTAAATTCAACGTCAAAGATTGAATTTATTTGTTTCTGCGTTAGCGGGTTAAAGACTACAATCTCATCTATTCTGTTCAAGAATTCGGGGTTAAAGATACGGCGAAGCTCAGACATTGCAGATGATTCAATTTCGGAAGAACTCATTATGCCTGAACCCGATGTAAACCCAAGAGTTGATTCTCTTGAAATCTCTCTTGCTCCTGCATTGCTTGTCATAATGATAACTGTATTGCGGAAGTTTACGGTATGTCCAAGGTTGTCTCTTAATTCCCCTTCTTCCAAAACTTGCAGCAAGATGTTAAAAATATCGCGGTGGGCTTTTTCTATTTCGTCAAATAAAATTACGCGGTAGGGGTTGCGTCTTATTTTTTCGGTTAACATTCCGCCTTCTTCATAACCGATGTATCCGGGGGGCGCTCCGACAAGGCGGGAGGCGTTGTGTTTTTCCATGTAGTCGGACATATCGATCCTTACAAGGGCTTCTTCGTTGGCGAATAAATATTTGGCAAGTTTCCTGGCAAGCAGGGTTTTACCGACTCCTGTAGGACCAAGAAAGATAAAAGAACCCATAGGTCTCTTGGGAGAAGATACGCCCGTCATGGAGCGTCTTATCGCGTTTGCTACGCGCCTTATAGCGTCGTCCTGCCCCATTACGTTTTTATGTAACTCGTCTTCGATATAAAGCAGACGCTGTGAGTCCTGCTCCTCAAGGTGCATTACCGGGATTCCCGTAGCGTCTGTTACAACACGGCGCACATCTGTTTCGGTTACAAGGGGCCATTCGTTTCTTGAGGCTCTTTCCCATGAAGCGTGGACTTCTTCTAGCCGCGCTTTTAAAACACGGACTTTATCGCGTACTTCGGCGGCATGCTCGTAATCCTGCGCGCTTCCATAGGCGGCTTTTTTTTTGCCTCATTTTTGATTCTCCTCGTCCAGCCCCCTTCTCTCCCGTGGGCTCCCCCGGCTTTCCCATTTT
>NZ_BDHD01000101.1:0-6652 GCF_054786075.1 Treponema sp. R6D11
GTATAGAAAAGCAATATGATTCGCTGTTAAGGGGCAAACCCGGCTGGGAAACAAGAACCGTCGATTCCAGAGGCAGACGGATAACAGGAGATGAAAATGTTACCCGCGTGCCTCCCGATATAGGCAAAAATCTTGTCTTAACAATAGACGCTTCTTTACAAACGCTTGTTGAAAAAGCAATAGGCAATCAAATTGGCGCGGCTGTCGTTATGAGACCTTCAACGGGAGAGATTCTTGCAATGGTTTCTTACCCTTGGTATGATCCTAATATTTTTACGGATGGAAATAACTCTGATTACATGGCGTTAGTTGACGATCCTGCAAAACCTTTTATTAACCGCGCTATTCAATCAAATTATCCGCCGGCGTCAACTTTTAAATTAATTTTAACTACGGCAATTTTGTCTGAAAATCTTTTTTCACCGGAACAAACTATAGTTTGCCGTGGAATTATGAGATACGGCAACCGCGACTGGCATTGTCATCTTCGTTCAGGTCATGGAAGAATGAATTTAACAACAGCGTTAAATCAATCGTGTAACATTTATTATATGACTGTAGGCAGAGATTATGTAGGCGCTGAAAGAATTGTATCTTACGCAAAAGATTACGGTTACGGCGAGGTTACGGGCATTGATATTCCGGGAGAAATTGCGGGATTTATACCGACACCGCAATGGAAAGAACGCAAATATCATGAAAAATGGGTGTTAGGCGATACAATGAATATGTCAATCGGGCAGGGGTATTCTCTTGTTACTCCGTTACAAATGACCAATTTAGTAAGTATGATTGTGAATAACGGAAAAAATTACAAACCTCATATTTTAAAAGAAGTGCGCGATCCTGTTACAAACGCAATAGAAAAAGCTGCGGTTCCGGAAGTAATTCATGAAAGTAATATAAGTTCTGCAGTTTATGAAACTGTGCGCCGCGATATGAGATATGTTGTAAGTCAGGGAACCGCGCAATATCCGCTGAATATAAAAACTGTACAGATTGCCGGAAAATCAGGAACGGCGGAAATGGGACTTTTGGACAGATGGCATTCATGGTTTACGGCATTTGCTCCGTATAATAGCACAAATCCAAACGACCAAATAGTAGTTACGGTTATTATTGAAGCCTCAACTTATCAGGTATGGATGGCTTCCGCCGTAAGCGCAATTATTTTTCAAGGGTATTTTGGAAAACAGAATTTTGAAGATGCGGTACGCTCTTTGGGATTCCAGTATATGGTAACGGCGAGGGGACAATAAATTGAAGTTACGCGACATTCTTGAAATTGATTATTTATTACTCCTTCCCGTAATATTTCTTATGATAATGGGCGTTTTCTTTATTTATTCATCGGGAATAACATCGGACGGAATTCAAGTTTCAAATGAACATTACAAACAAATTATATGGGCATCTATTGGTTTAGTAATAGCAATTATAATGTCATTGATAAATTATAGGAGAATTTATAATTTATCGCTTTATATTTATTTGCTTTCTCTTTTGCCGCTTATTTATACATTACTGTTTGGTCATGAAATTTATAATTCTTCCCGCTGGCTTAGAATAGGTTCTTTTGGATTACAAATGTCAGAGTTTGTAAAAATTTCCGTAATTATTATGCTTGCGCGTTTATGGTATCGTGTATCGCGCTTACTGGAGTATTATTGGTTTTACCTTTATGGCAGTCTTATATATTGCGTAAATCAATTGCTTTTATTTCAGCGTTAACAAGAATAAAAGTTATTGTTCTTATAATATTATTTTTTGGCGTAATTTCCGCCATAGCGTTTTTTGGATATGTTAAATTCAAGAAAAAATATTTTTTCTGGATTGTTTATACTTCGGCTATTATTGTGTTTTCGCTTGGAGCTTCTTTTGCCGCGCGTATAGTATTAAAAAATTACCAGATAATGCGCCTTATTGTTTTTCTTGATCCAAATGTTGACCCAAAAGGCGCGGGTTGGAATATAATACAGTCCGTTACGGCTATTGGAGCCGGCGGTGTTACAGGCAGAGGTTTTTTACAGGGTACGCAAAGCCATTACCGCTTTTTGCCCGAACAAAGCACGGATTTTATTTTTTCCATATTCTCGGAAGAAGCCGGGTTTTTGGGTGGATTATTTGTGTTTGCGCTTTTTTTGTTTATTTGTTCCAGACTGTTATCGACAATGAAAACGGTTACGGATCCATTCGCCAAATATTTTTGCGCGGGTCTTGCGGGAATGATATTTTTTCACTTTATTATCAATGTAGGAATGACAATGGGAATAATGCCGATTACAGGCTTGCCGCTTTTGTTTATGTCATACGGAGGCTCTTCCATTATGGCGTCTATGATTGGCATAGGCATTGCTTTAAGTATTTACATAAGAAGGTTTAACCGTTAATGCCTGTCGTAAGGTATGTAGACCCTGTAAAAGAAATAGGCAGTCTTCTTTTAGATGTGGAAAAACCTGCGCGTTATACAGGCGGCGAATACGGAATACTTGCGTCAAATAAAAAACTTTCAGAAGATGACTTAACCACAATAATAGCGTTTCCCGATCTTTATGAAATAGGAATGGGAAACCAGTCCGTGCGAATTATCTATAATAATTTAAACAATAAAAAAAATATTTTCTGCGACCGTGCTTTTGCCCCCGCCCCTGATTTTGAAAAATTGTTACGCGAAAATAATATTCCTATTTATGGACTTGATACGGGCATAAGCGCAATGTCTGTAGATTTGTTTATGTTTACGCTTGGTTATGAACTTGGCTTAAACGGCATACTTACAATGTTGGACGTATCAAAAATTCCGCTTCACTGCGAGGAGAGAACTTCCGCTCACCCAATAGTCATTGCAGGAGGTCCGGCGGTTTCAAATCCATTGCCATATTCGCCGTTTATTGACGCTTTTTGGATAGGGGAGGCGGAAGATGAATTTTTTAACCTTGCGCAAGAATTATCCGAATTAAAAAAAATAGGGAAGGGTAGGGCACAGCTGCTTAAAAAAATCGCAGAACATTCTAGCGTATGGGTAAAAGGCAAAAAAAAAGCGACAAGAGCGATAACTACGAATTTTTCAAAAGAATCAAATGTGTACCCTATTCCAAGCATGAAAATTGTGCAACACCACGGCGCTGTAGAAATTATGCGGGGCTGTCCCAACGGCTGCAGGTTTTGCCATGCCGGTTACTGGTACAGACCTTGCAGGCAAAAGAATGAAGAACTTATAGCCGAGCAAATAAATGAAATGGTAACAAAAGGCGGCTGGCAGGAAATAAGCCTGTCCTCGTTATCATCGGGCGATTACTCTGGAATCGCTGAATTGGTAGAAAATCTTAATGCGCGCTTTAGCGATAAGCACATTTCATTCCAACTGCCCTCGCTTAAAGTTTCAGGTTTTTCGCTTTCAATACTTGAAAAAATCGCCGTAACAAGAAAAAGCGGACTCACGTTTGCCGTAGAAACGCCGAAAGATTTATGGCAAATGGCTATAAACAAAGAAGTAACCAGAGATTCAGTTGTTTCGATAATTACGGAGGCAAGGAAAAACGGCTGGAAAGGAGCGAAGTTTTATTTCATGATAGGGCTTCCAGTCCCTGATTGCGGTTTTAACGAAGAAGAGGAAATTGTTTCGTTTGTCGCGGATATTGGACGCATATGCAGAATGCATTTTAACATTAACGTAGGAATATTTATCCCAAAACCTCATACCCCATACCAATGGGCGCAGCAAATTGACAGTGAAATAGCTGAAAAAAAATTAAACTTTATTCGCTCAAAATTAAAACCCTTGGGACACAAGGTAAGCATTTCAGACCCGCTTATTTCGCAAATAGAGGGCATTTTAAGCAGGGGAGACGAGAGGGCTGGGTTCTTGTGCGAAAAAGCATGGCGGGAAGGAAGCAGACTAGACCCATGGAGCGAATTTATAAACAGGGAAGCTTGGCAAAAAATTATTGATGATAACCGTGATATTGCAGATGAAATTTTATCGGGAAAAAATGAAATACCATGGGCTAATATTGATTCCTGCGTAACAGGTGAATATTTACGGCAGGAATTGAAAAAGTCGCAGGAAAGCCAACGGACATTATCATGCAAAGAAAAGTGTAATAATTGCGGAATAGCGTCAAAAGTGTCCCCATGCTTGCCCAAAAAGACTGAAAACGCGGTAAATTCAAATACTTTTGTTAACCATGCAAAAAAAGAAGTTAACGAAACATCTAAACATAAAACTGATCCGTCGGTACATAGGGTATTATTCGGTTTTAGCAAAGAGGGAAGCGCCGTATTCCACGGGCATTTAAGCCTAATAGAGATTTTTTCGATGTCGTTTAGGAGAGCGGACATTCCTGTCTTGTATACTCAAGGTTTTAACCCGCTACCAAAAATGGAATTCGCGTCCCCGTTGTCAGTAGGTATCAGCGCGGACTTGGAAATAGCCTCTGTGGAATTTACCGACAAATTTTCAGCAGAGAGCTTTATAACGTCGCTTAACGAAAACTTGCCAAGCGGTATTGTCATTAAGCAGGCGGAATCTTTTTTAATAAAAAGCGGCATGAAAAAACATTCGTTATCATCGTTATTATGGGGTTTCCAATACAAATACAATGAAGAAACTGACTATGTTAACCAAAAAGAAGATAAAGTTTACAGGCAAAATAAGTTAAAAGACCGCAAATCTTTGTTTTTACTAAAAAGAACCGCAGTTCTGGCGCGAAATATATCTGGTGACGGCGGCGAATGGTTATCATATTTTGACGTATATCGGTCTCTGTATCCTGATAACGAATAAACCCGTCAAACGGCGTTTACGTTTAATTAATTGTCAGATTCATCGTATTTTCGTCTATTAATTCCCAATCAAATTTAATCTGATACGGATATGGATACGGAATAAATCCGACTTCCGCAGGATCTAATGTTCTTTCTTCTTTAGCGGATTCTGTTACTGAAAAATTTGGGGTAGATGTATAAATTAAAGCCGTTTCTTCTGCGTCTTCTATAATTTTTATTGATGGTTGTCCTTGATTATCAATAAAATCATCGGCTGTTATAGTTATCGGTATTGATAACATATTTACAACATTAAGAGTAAGCGGAATATTATCTGTAAAAGTATAAAATATTCCCGACGTACCATTATTCATGGTTTCTAAATTAATACTTTTTATATGTCCTGAAAAACTTATTTTCTCCGGAGCAAATCTTCCTTGTCCAGAGTTTATGGTATAGGTTATTGACGTATCTTTGGCAAGAGTTTTTATAACATCATTAAATGTAAACCTGATGTTTTTTGATGAATCATTGGTTATTGTATATTTAACATTGTCAAATTCATCTTGGCACGATCCTAAAAAAACGGCGATAAATAATATAAAAAGCGCTTTTTTCATGTTTATACGATTATTTTATTACGATTTTCATTCCTTGTCAATCGCCTTTTTCCAGCATAGCGTTGGTAGACAGAATACGCGTTATGAATAGTGAAATATACGGGTGAAAAGGAAAGCCGTACACTGTGTGGGATGCGCCTTTCCTGCTTATTATTAGTTTATATTTGGCAATTTAAAAATGCTGATAAATGTGGGTTTGCCGTAAAGTCTTGAAAAATTACCTTTATTTTGATTCGTCCCTACCGCTACAATATACATTAAAGCGTAGGCAAATTCAGATACGCCGTTTTGTCCTGAAACATCGGCGTTAATTGTTGGAATCGCATTCGCGTAATCGTTCATCTCGGGCGAACTGAAAAAATATCTATAACCGGCTCCGGTAGGTTTTGGATTAAATGCTCCCCCATCGGTTGAACGATAAATCGGATTATCAGGACTATCAATAAAAGGTTTTTCACCGTCTGTTAACGGAAATTGTATACTAAAAGAATCACCGGCTGTTGAAAGCACGGTATTTCTTATGTTTGATTTTTCAAGCTCAAGCTCATAAAATCCTCTGCCCTTGAACGTGTTTAAAGAAGGAATTGATGAAGTGTTTGACGGGTCTGTGTATGGATATAAAACGTTGTAATCAGATGATATTCTGGAATTATTACTTATTAATTCGGGAATAGTTCCGTATTCTGAACCGATAATATATATTTTATAGTAAATGATATACCCTGTTGCGTAAGAAATACTGGTAAGCGAATTTGTTGTTATAAACGCCTTGTTAGTTAATTCCCGCGTAATGTTGCTTTCAGAAACTTGTGGAAGATAAGAATATTCGTCGATTCCGCAGGACAATAATGCTAATAAACAAAGCGTAAATATTACCGATGTTTTTAGCAGGTTCATTTTTCCTCTATGACCGCGATTCTACTTCTGGCAAGGTTCTGCCAAACAGGTATTTCAGACCACTTGCTCAAAACAACGCGGTATGCGTCCACGGCGGCTGTTTTATTGCCAAGCGTTTCATTAAGCCTGCCAATTGAAAATTGAGCGCGCGCGGCGGCGGGAAACTCAAACTTGTGGGCTACACACTGCTCTAAAAGCTCTATTGCCTGTTCCAGATTACCCTGTTCTTCCGCGGCGGCGGCGGCGTTAAATAACGCTATCGGGGCAAGGTAGGTTTTATTTCCTTTTTTAGCCGCCGAAAGCCATGCTTCCTGAGCGTTTGTCCAATCCTTCCTGCTTGAATAAATCTGTCCAATAATAGCCCACGC
>NZ_BDHD01000102.1:0-6603 GCF_054786075.1 Treponema sp. R6D11
AGACGTGGTGGAAGAAATAATATCCGATCCCGCGCGCCTCCAGCTTGGCGGCGTAAACAGGCACATGACCGCATTGTTCTCCGACATTAAAGGTTTTACGAGCATTGCGGAAAAACTTACTCCGAACCATCTGGTCGATCTCCTCAACTATTACCTTTCCACCATGAGCGATATTATTCTTGAGCAGAAAGGCACGATAGACAAATATCAGGGGGACTCGATTGTTTCGTTCTTCGGCGCCCCGCTGGAGTTAGACGATCACGCCTTGCGCGCGTGTTCTGCCGCGATAATGATGAAGCGGATAGAAGGCGACGTAAACAAATATGTTTTAGAGAAAGGCATAAGCCCGTCGCCGCTTTTAAGCAGAATCGGGGTTAACACGGGCGAGATGGTGGTAGGAAACATGGGAACGCAGAAGAAGATGAATTATACGATCATCAGTAACGCTGTAAACCTCGCTTCCCGACTTGAAGGGGTAAACAAGGTATACGGCTCATGGATTCTCGCCGCCGATTCCACGATACAGGAGACCAAAGGCAAGCTTCTGACCAGGCGTCTTGACCGAGTAAGGGTCGTGGGAATAAACGAAGTGGTGCGCATTCATGAAATATTGGAATTTAAGTCGGACGCGACGGACGCGTTATTCGAACAGATTTATCTTTTTCACAAGGCGTTGGATCTTTTTGAAGCCCGCAACTGGCAGGACGCGGAAGCGGCGTTTAATCAGGTGTTAAAAACATACCCCAACGACGGGCCATCCAAGCATTATATTAAGCGCTGCCAGCAGTACCAGAAATTCCCGCCCGCCGCCGACTGGGACGGAAGTTTTAACATTACTGAGAAGTAGGGGAAATTTTTACCACGAACCACACGAAATTGTTGTACATAATTTGTCGTTGTCCGTAATAATTCGAGTAGCAAGGAAAATTTTTATAAGTTGCTTAAAAGCGAATAATATGTTATAGTTGGCAAAAGGAGCGTAGTATGGAAAAGATAGCGAGTTTTCAGGTTGATCATCTCAGGTTAAAACCGGGGGTTTACGTGTCACGGCAGGACAAGTTCAATGAGGGGATACTTACCACTTTTGATCTTAGGTTTAAAGAGCCGAACAAGGAACCGGTTATGGATCAGCCGGCGCTTCATTCGATTGAACATCTGTGCGCGACTTTTCTGCGTTCACACAAGGAATGGGGACCGAAAACGGTTTACTTCGGACCTATGGGCTGCCGCACCGGGTTTTATTTAATTTTGGAAGGAAAATATAATTCCACCGAAGTTCTGCCCCTTTTAATTGAAATGTTCACATGGATAGAAAATTTTGAAGGCGCGATTCCCGGAGCCGCCCCCGCCGAATGCGGCAACTGGCAGGAACAAAACCTCAACATGGCAAAATGGGAAAGCAAAAGATACAACAATATATTGAAAAAACCCTCGAAGGAAAACTTGGAATACCCAAGCAATCTGGAGTAGTCTCGCGGGGAAGAGAATAATATCTTTACAATAAAACCTTTTAACCCTCTTAATATAAGGGGGAAAAATGGTATACGGATATATACGCGTCAGCACGGACAAACAAACGGTAGAAAACCAGCGTTATGAGATCGTGCGATTCTGCAAAGCGGAAAAAATTAAAATTGAAAAATGGATAGAGGAAAAAATCAGCGGTACAAAATCGCCCGAAAAAAGACAGTTGGGCAAACTGTTAAAGCTTGTGCAGGCAGGGGATATTATCATCTGCTCAGAATTGTCCCGCCTTGGAAGATCGTTTCTTATGATAATGCCGGACCGCTCGGCCTCCGCGGAAGACGTATAAAAAAGTCGGTTAAGAGATGGCGAGATCCTGCAGAGCGAAAAAAAACAGAACAAAAAACTGGCCTGAGCAAAAGATCTGCGCGCCAAAATCGCCCGAAAAAAGACAGTTGGGCAAACTGTTAAAGCTTGTGCAGGAAGGGGATATTATCATCTGCTCCGAATTGTCCCGCCTTGGAAGATCGTTTTTTATGATAATGTCGATCCTTTCCGGCTGCATGGAGCGCGGCATAAAAATTTGGACGATAAAAGACAATTACCGTTTGGGCGACGACATACAGAGCAAAGTTCTGGCCTTCGCCTTCGGCCTGTCCGCGGAAATCGAACGCAATCTAATCGCGCAAAGAACAAAAGAAGCGCTTGCCCGCTGCAAAGCGGAAGGAAAAACATTAGGCCGCCATCCCGGAAGGGCGGTTAACGTAAGATTATCGGGCCATGAAAAAGAGATACGCAAAATGCTCCGCGAAGGGAAAAACAACGTCGAAATAGGGAAACGGTTCGGCGTTCACCGGCAGACGGTAAGGGTGTTTATCCGCGAGCGGCTGACAAAGTGGAAGTTGAAGAAACTGTTCCCGGAGATATAAGGGCCTACGCGATCTTCCTAAACCTATAAACATTCTCCTGCTCTTCCGGCTCTTCAATTCGCTCCCCGTCAAAGTCAGGCGCTTCGTCAAAAATCAGCGTAAAATAGCCTTCCTGTAAATCGAAATCCAAACAACATTCTAGCTTGTAGTCTTCCGTTACAAAGAGGCTTAATCCGTTGTACGGCTCATTGCTTGTTTCTATGGTTTCAATATTGCCGTCTTCGCCGTCGGTAACAATCCTGTCCGGGTGCATTTGCGCGTACAGATCAATTTTACGGTAGGTGGAATCGGAGGCGAGTAAAATATTGGGGTACACGTTGTATTGGCAATAAAATTTTACGGCGGTCAGGGGGATGGTATCGTCCCCTTTTTAAAAATCAAAGATAAATCCGTTTAGCTTTAATACTCCGTCATCTTCCATTAATTATATATATTCTCCTATATTCACAAACAGTCCTTTAATTATTTCTCCAGCCTTGCCGTATTCGCCTACCAGCAATTCGTCGGATATTTGTTCAATTACCTCTTTTGTGCCGGTGTCATGAGACTGTGCCGCAATCTGCTTCATGATGCTGTTAATGTTTTTAGCGTTCTGCGATTCCAGCGCGGCGGCGAGTTCTTGAAATAATGGGGAATAGGGAACAGGAAGTGGGGAGTGGGGAGCGTCATGTTTTTCGGTCGTATCCGGTTTTAACGCGGCACGGATATTTTTTACCAGTTCCGCCAACTGTCCGGCAAAAACGCCCAGATTTTCACGGATAAAGGTTAAGTCCCCGGTTTTACCGGCGGCTTCAAGGGCGGCGGCTTTCGCGGAAACTTCATCCGCCCCCAGGCTCGCCGAGGCGCTTTTCAGGGCGTGGACTTGGGTAACGAACGCGGACAGGGCGTCCGCTTCCGGCGTTTTTTGCAGAAGGGGCAGGCGCTCTTCCGCGTCTTTGCAGAAGAACGACAATACACCGCGATAGTTTGCTTCCGTTCCGCCGGTCATGGCGATGCCTTTTTCCGTATCAACGCCGGGGATAGCGGGGAACGTGCGACGAGCGTCTTTGTCTGATGTTTGCTCATTGCTAATCGCCCTCTTTTCTTTCGGTATCCATTTACCAAGCATTTCGTCCAATTTGGATATGTCTATAGGTTTGGCGAGAAAATCGTTAAACCCGTTTTCGATAAACATTTCACGCATTCCCATAACTGCGTTGGCGGTAAGTGCGATAATTGGTATTTGCGGATGATTCGAACTTTTTTCCCATTCGCGTATCGCCGCGGTAGCTTCCATGCCGTCCATTTCCGGCATCATGTGATCCATAAGAACAATGTCGTAATCGCGCTTCTGTGAGGCGGCGCGTTTTACCATTTCGATAGACTGTAAACCGCTGACGCATGTGTCCACCGTCGCATGGTAAGGCGCAAGGAGGCCCTCCGCCACTTTGAGATTGGTGGTAATGTCATCTACTACCAGCAGGCGCGCGGTGGGGAACGTGTACCGTATTATACCGCCGCCTTCAGCGTAAACTTTACCGTCCGCCTTGTTGTTGAGGACGTTGGCAATGGACAGGGACTGCGCCGGAAGCGATATAAAGCGCACGTTGGGAATATAAGCCTCGCTACCCCATTCAACCATCAAAGACAGGGACGGTTTTTTGCCGCCAGGGAAAACGTCGTCGGGCTGCTCAATTAACGGTTTGATTCTTTCATAAAGACCGAAACCTGAAAAAACACAGAACCATTCTTCGCGTAACAGGGCTTCGGCAAAATCATCGAGAGTTGTTACCATAACATGGGGAACATTCATGTTTTCTAGCGACCAGCACACTGTTTTAGCGTAGACGTTTCGGCCCTCATAGACCAGCACCTTTTTCTTTTCCGGCTCCTCTACCGCGGCAAAGGGTTCTTCAGTTCCAATAACCTGTGGGATTATAGCCGTAAAGGTACTGCCTTTGCCGTATTCGCTTTCCACCGTGATGTCTCCGCCCATGTAAAGGCAAAGTCGTTTCGTAATCGCCAGGCCGAGACCGGTCCCCTCGATGCTCCTGTTCCTCTTCGTGTCCACCTGAACAAATTCCCCAAAAAGTTTTTCCTTGTCTTGCGGTTTAATTCCTTTTCCGGTGTCGGTTACGGATATCTTGAGCCAGACATGGTTATCGTCCCGCTTGTCCACGGTAAGCGACATTCCGATATGCCCCTTCTCCGAATACTTGACCGCGTTGGACAGCAGGTTAAGGAGAATCTGGCGCATACGCACTTCGTCCCCGATAAGGCTGTTTGGAATTTTTGCGTCTATATTGGAAAAAAAGCGCAGGGGTTTTTCGGTTATCTTCATATTGATAATATTGATTGAATCGTTAATTAAGGACGAAAGCAGATATTTAGCGGGGATAATTTCCATCTTGCCCGCTTCGATTTTTGAAAAATCGAGAATATCGTTGATGATGGAAAGGAGATTCATACCCGCATGTCTTATGTCTTGCGCATAACCTCTGGCTTCGTCGGACAGTTCCCCCCTCAGCAAAAGTTCCGCCATACCGGTAATCGCGTTCATGGGCGTGCGAATCTCGTGGCTCATGGTTGCAAGAAAATTACTTTTAGTGCGGTTCGCCATTTCCGCCTCATTTTTAAGTTCAATTAAACGGCGGTTTTGATGCCTTATTTCATCGACGATGTTAAAGACATATTCCCCCGTTTCTTCAACATTGTTCTGGTATACGACAAGCAAGCGTTCAATGTCTTCTTTGGAAACATTCGATTGATCGATCATTACTCCAAGACTTTTTCTTACGGCCTCGTAGTTTACAAGGGCCGCCTCGTCCGGCTGCAAATCCGCGGCTTCCGAGTCCATGCTCCTTTTAAGGTAGGAAATGGTAATGTTCAATAATTCGCTTCTGCTTACGATGTCAAAAACCAAAGATTTAAGCTTGCTGTCCGTGTAATGGAAAAGCCGTTTGGCTTTGTAAGGGTCTACCGTTCCCTCTTCCGGCAGGGTTCCGAAAAAAACCGCGGTTAATGTCTGGTTGTGATGCGTAAAGAGTTCTTCACCGTAGGTGTTAAACCCAATCATCGGGCATCGGCTGAACACGTTATTAAAAGCGTCCAGCTTGTTAAGCTCCTTAATTTCCAGATAACGCAGTACGCAATTAAACAGAAGGCAGCCCTGTATGCCGGGAAGAAACTGCGCGGCCGCGGCAAGTCCTTTTTTTGTATGATCGATTATGTCTCCTTGTTTTAGGAGAAACACCCTTGTGCCCGCTTCAATGTAACAGTAAAACTGGAGGCCCGTGCCGTCAATGACGGCGTTTGGACTGCGGACATAGATACTGTCCCCGAATTTAAGCCCTAAGGGATGTTTGGAAAAAACGCCCGCGTCCAGCTTGCTTACGTCTACGCCGATCTGCCTCGCGTAAAATTGGGCGGCGCTTTCCCCGTTAATTTCCCACGCGATCCGCTTCATGGTTTCTACCCTTGTAATGGAAAAAGAAGTTTCGGTAGGAATGTAATGCACATAATGGTTGAAAAAGAACGGTATCTTCATTTTGAGAATGACGGCTGCAAGTCCGTCTCCCGAAAGCCTTCCGTCGACGCCGACCAGCGTTTTGGTAAAGGTCAATTCGTCCGCGGCGGCTCCGCCGACAAAAGCCATGTTAAAACTCTGTTCCAGTGAAAATTCTTTAATGATAAGCTCGCCCAGGCAAAGGCCGTCAAAAAAAATCAGTCCAAGGTATTCGTCGGGATTGATGTTTTCGCCTTTAGTCTGCTCTTTCAAGTCAGCGATGGCGTTTTTAGCGGCTTGAACGGGGTCTATTTTGACTCCTTCCTGAAACGTAGAATAAGCCTGTTCAACCTCGTCGGCGGAAAGAGACATTGCGATTATACCGCTTTCAACCGCTCCCGGGCTTGACCAGCCGCCGATCATCGAAGCTCCGGCGCACACGGCATCAGGAAAATTATTTATGAGAACTTTTTGAGGTTCGTACTTTTCAAAATCGGGGGAAAAGAAATAAATAATAGCCTTTATATTTGGCTGGTATATCTCGTTTATAAGGCTTTCAATATTCCAATCGGTTTTTGAAGCTACTTTGATTGCCATAATCCTAGGATTCCCCTTTAATTCTTAATAATATAATACCACATATATGAGTTTTTGAAAATTAGGGAATATAAGAGCAGCGGGGGAAATTTTCGCCATAATTTTCAAAAACTCATATATGTGGTATTA
>NZ_BDHD01000103.1:0-6565 GCF_054786075.1 Treponema sp. R6D11
ACCAAAGCCTGTGAGCGGTGCACCCATACCGGTGGAATTGGTCACCGTAGAGGAACAAAGAGCGGAAAAGACGGTCTCTGATATAAAAGGTAAATTTAAATCTAAATCCGATGCGGATAAATTTGTAGATGCTGTTTTTAAGAAGACCCTGTTGGATGCCGGTGCACTAAAATTTTTGGAAGTAGCTTTTAAAAAGGTGAAGAGAATTGAGTTCATTTCAAAGGGGGCATCTAGTTTTAGTTGGGCTTTTCAGGAAATACAAATAAATGAACACGGTAGAAATCCGCTTAGTGTCGCACAAATAAAATATCACGAATTTGCCCACGCTGTTTTTCATGTACTAACTAAAGATCGGAAAAAAAGAGTGGCGTTTGAAAAGGCGATCAAGTTGACCCGTGAGAGAATACAAAAGGAATTTATATTTCCTACTACAAATGCAAGTGCTAAGTGGGATGATGATACGGTAAGGCGTGAGGTGGGGGAAATAAAGGAACGAATAGAAGCCTGGAAAAAACTGAGGGGTCATCATCAATCTTCTGGGGGTGGTGAGCAGTATGAATTTGTTTATCACCTTTACGCAAATGAATTGAAAAAGAGAAATCCAGAATTGACCACACAAGAAGCGGATAAACTGAATGCCTTGATAAAAATGCGTGCAAATATAAGAGCACATCATTTATTTTATTATTTCGCAGGTGACGCGTTTGAGTTTGGAAATGAGATGCACAGCTACTTTGCACAATCATATTTTATGAGGTCCGTAGATGTACAGGCACTGGAATCGTTTAATTTGATTCAGGACTTTTATCCGGAATTTAGGGATGCTATAAAAATTATGTGGGATGAATTTTTGCCGGTGGCAAAAGAAGGGGGTGCACCGTGAGCGTGGAGGTAATAAACAAAAATAACAAGACCCTATTGGATATAAAGATTCCAAAGGGTGGCGTCTTAATAGGTTATCCCTCAAAAAATTCAAAGCCATCAAAGGGTAATCCGGAGGTCACGGTCGCAGATGTGGCGGTCTTTAATGAATTTGGATCGGAAAAAATGCACCGTCCACCGCGTCCGTTTATGCGACAGACCTTTGAAAAGAATGCGGAAGAAATGAAAGAGAAAATGCAAAATTCCCTAAAAAGGATATCAAAGGGTGCGGATGTTGACCGTGAGCTATTGAAGATGGGTGCCATCTATAAGAGCAGAATACAGCGGGAAATAACCGATGGCACATTTGCGGGTCTGGCGGAAAGCACAAAGAGGGCAAAAAAGAGCACAAAGCCCTTAATAGATACGGGTCAAATGCGGATGTCGGTGGCGGTGATCCTGGAAAAGTCCACGGAAGCATAAAAATTTGCTATATTTGGGGGATAGGGCGATGTTGCCCTATGTTCCCGGTGCCAGTGGCACAAGGTAGGTAAATATGACTAAGGTTGAAATGACAAAGCGTTTTTGGTTCAAGCGTATAAAGGGTTCAAACCCCAGCATACCGGCAACCGCGATTCTGGAACAAATAAAGGACTATGAAGCGGAAGCCCTGTTGTCCTTTGATGCTTCCCTGTCAACATTTCCCACGCATCTCTATAACCAGCTAAAACAACTAATAGGCTGGTCGGTCAAATATGAGAAGCGGAATCAACCCATTACGGGCAAGATTGAATTTATGGAGGTGGAACAGCGGGATCTATATGAGGAATGCCGCGATAACAAGCGGGTATTCCTTTTATTTGACGCGATACGGGAGTTGATGCAGGATGAGAAAAACACATTTATCGGAAGCGGTCAAATAAAACCAAAGCGACTACGCGAATTTTTGGGGTGGTCGGAAGAAAAGGTAAAAAAGGAATTGGAATATATGTTTGATTGGTTCGGCATACAGACGCCCGGATTTGCATAAGGGCACGAGGGGAGCGATAGACAATGTCCTGTGCACGCAACAAGAGAAAGTTGGTCGGGTCAAAAATGACCCACAACAAGCATTACCTATTTCGCCTGGAACATCATTTGCCAAAAAGTAAACGCAAACTTTTGGGTCTCAGTGAGACGGAAGCCTATTATTGTATACTCCGTGCACACGGTTGGTCCAACAAACAGGCGCAGGCGTTGACAAAGCATCTTTCAAACCAGGAAGTAAATTCGGAAAAGATAATGCGTGGCATAAACGAGGTATGTGAGACCTTGTTTGAGAGAAGGAAGGTGGAGTTGGAACAAAAGATATTTGGTATACTCTATGATAGGGCGTTTTACAATATCGGCGATGTCATAAATACCGATGGGACCCTCAAGTATGAGGATTGGGAGGATTTCCCCGACAGCGTGCGTAATGCCATTGATGGGGTGCAACTCCAACCCTTTCGCGATGCGAATGGGAAGAGGGCGATGAACATAAATTTTGCAAACCGCGAACGTGCCCTCGTGCTTCTCGGTCAATACCTCGCAAACCTCAAACCAAACCAGGCGAAGGGGTTTAATAATGGCGATGCGGCGAAGTTACTTGAAAAGTTTAATGAGGTTCAGGTGGCGGTCGACGCGGAGGTCGTGAAATGATTTTATATATTGTCAAAAAATGGAGGTCTATATGAAGGCAGTATTACAGCGGACGATTCTAAATGACAAGAGATCGCTCGGTATATTTAGGGTCTACAAAGAAGGGAAGGAAATTTGGTCGTGTTGGGCGTGCGAAGATATGGTGCGTGGTGACGGCGATCCAAAGACCGTAAGGGAATGGAAGATTCACGGAAAGAGTGCCATCCCATACGGCACATACGCCGTATCCCTCACCCACAGCGAAAAATATGGTAGACCCATGTGGGAAGTCCTAAATGTCCCGGGATACAAGGGCATTCGCATCCACAGCGGCAATACGGAAGAGCATACGGAAGGGTGTCTACTCCTCGGTATGCGCCCACTCCCACAAAATGCGGGTATCCAGGAAAGCAAGAAGGCGATGGATGAGTTTACCCAGCTATTTAAAAAAGAGGGCAACCGCGATTTCACCCTGGATATAATAAGACCCACCGATACGATTGACCTAACCGAACCCATTACCCACGCCGAAGAACCCACAGAGGTCAACACGGAGGAAGAGGAAAAGCCAAAAAAGAAGAGGGGGAAAAAGTGAGGGTATTTGAAAACCTATCGGAATCAATATCCGATATACCCTCTTTATATGTGAACTCCATAGGATTCACCGATAATTGGGTCGCACAGGCGAATGGCACCGGCTTCCGCTTTTGCAATGTGCTACTCAACAATGCACTCCAGTTACAGGCGATAAAAATAATAATGGAGAGTAGGACATATTTTAAAATCTTTTACCCGAAGACAAAAGCAAATGCACCCTATTTCTTTTTTCTGAATAAGTCAACCCGCCAAAACCTTGATTATATAATAATTGGGTATATCCGGCGGTTATGCGATTTGGAAGCACTTGAGAGAAGCGGTCAGAAAATTTTTGGAGATAATCATAATGGATGAGTTTGAAATAGGTGCACCCTTGATAGAAGCCGATTTGCATTACGGAAGGGTCAACCCCGATATATCGGTGGGCGAAGCGGAAGCCCTTGATCATTTTAGATCAACCGATGCGTGGGAATTGCATTATGAAACGTGCGATGCCGAAAGTGGGGATTTTCCCATTCCTATTCTATGGCACCCGGAAATGAGCTAGTAATTTATGCCAGGTCAACCCAGCACAGAACCGATATTCAAGCCGAATGCAGAACTCGGTGCACACCGCGTTCGGGAAAGGTTGATTGATAGCGTGTTGACCAGTCCGCACAAACTGGGTTGGTTCGTCGGAAAAACCAGGTTGATAAATTTGCATTCTTACTGGTTGCATTTGATCTTTAATTCACCGCTTCCGGCGGATGGCAGATGCACGCCATTCCAGGCACATCGCGGTAGCTACAAGACCACGGCACTGGTGGAAATAGGGGTAATTTATTGGTTACTGTTTCACCCCGATGCGAGAATTGCCGTGTTGCGTAAGACGTTTACCTCGTCGGAAAAAGAGCGAAACGCCATAGTCAAGATGTTTGAAAATGATGACATTAGAAAGATATTTAAGGTGATTCACGGCGCGTTCCCGGATTTGGAAAGCAGTAGAAGCGGTAGTTTGCTGTTTAAGTTTAAGAATAGCATAACAAAAGAGAATAGCGTGGATTTTTATGGCATTCATCAACTGCCCACCGGTTCGCATTATGATTTAATAATAATGGACGATATAGTCACATTGCAGGATAGATATAGCAAAGCCGAAAGGGATAAGACGTGCAACAGCGTAATGGAATTGGTAAACATATTAGATCCCGAAAGTAAATTGGTCTTCTTTGGGACACCGTGGCACCCCGAAGATGCTTTTAATGCAAAGAATGCGGAAGGGAAGCCGATATTTAATCCACCAACAAAATTTACCGTCTATGATGCAAAGCTATTTTCCAAAGCGGAGATAGAAAAGAGAAAATCGCAGATGACCGACGAGCTATGGGGTATAAACTACGAGTTGGAACATCGCACCTCTTTAATAAAAGTATTTAAGGATGCGAAATTTAGGGAATGGAATAAGTTTACCAGTCCCATCTTTGCACACATAGATGCTAAATACAAGGGCGATCATACCGGAGCGTTGACCATAGGACAGAAGGATCCGCGTGGCGATGGTTATACTTTTATGGGTTTTATGTTTACCGAAAATGTCAACAGCGTGATGCATGTCATAGTGGAGAAGCTATTTCAATATAGGGTAAAGAAGGTATTTGTTGAGAATAATCCCGATCAGGGATGGGTCGCTACAAAGCTACGCGAGTTTAGTAGGGGTCTCTTTTATGTTGACGAGTATCACGAAGCCACAAATAAATATGTTAAAATTGTTACTTATGCTAAATACAATTGGGATAAGATTTGGTTTGCGGATGACACGGAGGATGAGTATATACAGCAAATAATGGACTACGAGGAAGGACGCGAACCGGATGACTGCCCGGATTCCCTTGCTTCGCTCTTTCGCGGTGCCTTCTCAACCAAACCGGGTGGCGTCTTGTATGGGAGTTGACAGGATTATATTTAATGAGGAAATGAAATGCGTAAGAGAAGAAATCCCGTAATCTGGGCACTATTTGATTCTGAGACCGGAAGCGTGCGGAATGCACTGCCGGAATTTACCGTATATAGTTTTGGTTTGGGCGATGGCACCGGACATATTGAACTTGATTTATCAAATTTTAAGAAAGCTAAAAAGATATTGGACCGCTACCCGAAGCCAGATATTATTTTTGCAAGTCCACCGTGCACGAGTTGGGTATTGATAAGTGGCGGAAGCCTGTGGCGGTTTGTGCCGAAGGGTGAGGTGGGGTTTAATTTATACTGGAAAAATAAGTGGACGCCCTACCATATTAAACCGGAGTTTGACAAGATTCGCGAACTTGGCATCGCAACAGCTATGTGCACCGCACAAATAATCCAGCATTATAGACCAAAGCACTGGAGTATAGAAAACGGAAATACGAGCTATATATTTCAATATCTTATGGACTTTGCAAATATGAAGGGATATTTAAATAGAACAAAGTATGCGTGCTATGGTTGGACGGCATACAAGCCCACAATAATTTTTAGCGATGTGCATTTGCAACTCAGGGACCACAATCCCCGAAAGCCCTTTACAAATTTTACAATAAAAGAGCAGGAAAAGATATATGATCCGCCGAAGGATAAAAGAGGGGGAATATCGCTACTCCGCACTTATGCGGAAAGGTCGCATGTCCCACATAATTTAATTCGGCACATTCTTTCCCAGTTTCTAAATGAACCGCTTGAACTGGGCGATCACGGATATGACGAGGGGAAAAGGGTGGCTGTGCCAAAAAAGACAGCCGTGACCCGAAAGTACCTCGGTTGACCCATCTATAATATATGGATAAAACAAAGGAGATGTAGGTATGGGTGATTATAGGATGGATCGCAGGGAATTTTCCCAAAACAAATTTGAACGTCAGGATTTTATGGATAAGGGGAAGATTTGCCCTATAATGCACGGTAAACCTTGCGTTGATTCTTGTGCCTGGTGGATTGGTAAGGGCTGTTTGGTGCCTGTTATGTCATATAATATCCGGCAACTGGTGAATGCAAATTTGCAAACAGAAAGCGGATTTCCCGTCCCATCCGTTCCGGGGGAAATATGAAAAAGAGCGATTTTGATTTGCCCGAAGAAAAAAAGTGGGTCATAAATACGGTCTATGGTCTGTTGAGGGCGTATAGAAGGCACAACGGCGATGCCGAAACGATGGCATTAAAGGAAGATTTGCTATTTTTAATTAAGAAGGAGAAGGGCAAATGAACAGGGCAGAACGTAGAAGGCATGGGCATAAACTTGGAAGGACCGACAAACTCGCAAAGAGCGAAGCGGTCAGAATTGACCGTGAGGGCTTGGTAAAATTGGTAGATCTATTCCAAACATTCATAAAGACGCAGGGCAAAGAGAACCCAAATGGTGAGAATAGTCCGCTTTTCAGCGAAGGGCAGTTGACCCGCTTGAATGAATTGGTTGATATTTGCAACCATAGCAGACTCG